>NZ_JBMDKL010000017.1:0-73348 GCF_057809695.1 Flavobacterium sp. FG139 | reverse complement strand
CATTAGCACAAACCGTTTGGGTAGTAGTGGCTGGTGAAGAAGTTAGCGTTAAAGTGGCACCCGAAGTTACATTCACTTGAATCAATTGAAAAGGTCTACAAGTTGTATCTGTTGGAGCTGGATCTGCAATTGCATATACATAATAAGTCCCGATAACATTTGGCAACGACCCTACACTACCTAAAACAGGAGCATCATAAGTAGCAAGACCAGATGCATCGGGTGTAGCATATCCTAACAAAGTTCCACCAGTATACATATTATCTGCGGTCTGAACGGAATTAAAATAGACATAACTAATAGCATTAGTCCCTGTAAAAGTTGTGTTTACAGAAAATGCTGTTGGATCAGCACCAGGACACAAAGACTGATTTGTAGATGGTAATGTGATAGACGAACACGAAGTATACAACACAAAACTTCTAACTTCTGTACAACCTGCACCACCAAAATCCTGAATCGCCACATAAATCACTTGTCCATTTGTCCCTGGAAATGTAGTTAAATTACCAATCGGATTTGCAATATTTTGAGCATCTGATAGTGTTAAATGATAACTAATATCGTAATCTGCAGGATTAGCCCCATTAAGCATTACTGGTGTATTAGAGCCTAAATTGAAAATGCCTGTAGCCTCAGTTAAATCTAATGGTTGTAACAAAGGTATAGGCGGATAAAATTCAACCACAAAAGTATTTGTACTGCTGTACTGACATCCTGAAGGCAATAAAACCGAAACTGTATAATTTCCTGGCTGGGTCACACTGTATGTATTACTCGGTCCAGAAAACACTAACGTACTTCCATTATACCATGAATATATTGCTCCGGGTATAGAATTTGCTCCAAAAACAATATCCCTTGAACCTCCAAAACAAATAGCATTTCCAGCAGCTACCGTGTAACTTGGGTCATTAAAACCAGATCCTGAAGTAACAACACTACCAATATTAAAACTTCCTCCTCCTAAAAATACTGCCGAATCCCATGAACTATCATTTCTATCAGCAATAACCAACTTAATATGATACAAATCATTGGGAACAACCGTTGAAGACGCTGTCATCAACACAGTCAACCCATTAAAATTTGTTGGGGCCGCTGTAGCTGCTGCAGAAGGTGGTGCCGTGTACGACCCAAAAAAAGTAGGGTTAGCAGAAGTACACGAACTATTATTGGCATCGTCTCGTATAGTAGTCACAGAAATTGGATCGGATGTTCCTGGCACTAAAGCCAAATTTACTGGCGGTGTAGCAGCGGTAACATTGGTCAAAAAGAATGCAAAAGCATCCGAAAAATCACATTGAAAAGTACCATATTCTTCCGACCCAAACAAGAAATCAAAACTCATTGTAGTAGACAAAGGCACAAAATCAAATTCCAATGTCGTAGCATTATTATAACTGGTCAATCCAGGATCGATTCCCAATCCTTGAATATAATTAAACAACTGAGGATCACCAGTCCAAGTGAATGTACCATTACTCTGGGTAGCCGAATTCGGACCAGGAGCCGCAGTAGCACTACCTGTACTCAAAATAACACCGTTTGTAAGTGGGAAACTCGGATTGGTATTGGTAAAGTAACCAATTCCATTTGTTGAACCAAAATTCGTCCCTGTACTCCAAGTAATATTAGAAATGGTTCCCGCACACGAAGCCGCTGATCCAGTAGCTCCAAACAATACGTTTTGCACCAATTGTGGCACCGTATAAGTTGTTGTGTTTACATTAATTACCTGTGAAAAACTGTTTTGAAAAAGAAAAAGAAAAGCAAAAAAAAGTAAAAGTCTCTTCATATGAATTTTTATTAGGAAACATAATTCGGCATTAAGAAATAACGCCACAAATGTTAATTAATTGTTTAAAAGTCCAAATATAAACAATCCCATAAAATAACTTTGTTAAATTTGTAGAAAAATACACGATTCACTATGAAAATCAACATAAAAGAAACACAAAACCCTACAATTTTAAAATTTGAATTTCCCGATTTCATCACTCAAAATGAAAGCTTCGAATTTAAAAATATCGACGAAGCCAAAAATTCTCCTTTAGCACAACAATTATTTTACTTGCCTTTTGTAAAAACAGTATATATTTCTGGTAATTTCATCGCTATTGAACGCTTTAGTATTGTCGATTGGAATGATGTAAAAGACGCTGTAGCCGAGCAAATTGAAGACTACGTTACCAAAGGCGGAAAAATCATCATCGAAGACGTTTTAAAACCTAAAAAATCAGCCATTACCGTATACGGAGAAACCACTCCAAATCCGGCAACTCTTAAATTTGTTGTAAGCAAAAGACTAACCCAAACGGCAGTCGAATTCAAAAATATCGACGAAACCGCTGCTTCGCCATTAGCTAAAGATTTGTTCCAGTTTCCGTTTGTAAAAGAAATTTTTATCGACGAAAATTACATCTCAATCACCAAATACGACATCGCTACTTGGGAAGAAATTACGCTTGAAACTCGCACATTCATCAAACAATACATCGAAAATGGCGGTACCGTTATTGACGAAACACGTATCGTAGAAAATGCCAAACACGAAAAACAGCAAATCAAAAATTTCGACAACCTCGACACCACTTCGCAACAAATCATCAACATTCTTGAAGAATACGTGAAACCTGCCGTAGCTGCTGATGGTGGCAACATTCTTTTCGATTCTTATGATGAAAATGACAAACGTGTAAAAGTCATTCTGCAAGGTTCGTGCAACGGCTGTCCTTCATCCACTTTTACCCTTAAAAGCGGCATCGAAAACATGCTTAAAGACATGCTCAACGACAAAGACATCGTGGTAGAAGCGCTCAATGCATAATGTTTTTTGAAGCGAATGGCTTGGTTCCTTTTGCTCCCGAAGCTTCGGGACCATTTTCCTGCTTTTCGTCATGCGCGGCATTTCCTTCAATCAGGGCTAGCTTGCATTTGTAATGAAAAAATCAGTAGTTTTAAACCACTTTAACCAAAATTACCTATGAAAAAATTCAAAGTGATTACCTCATTAATCTTGCTATCATTGCTTTTAACGCATTGCAAATCGGAAGAAAAAGCCATCGATTTTAAAAAACTAACGGATAATTATTTTGACGATAAAAATGCTTTAAGCCCATTAGACGCCACTGTTAATGGTCAAAATCAATACAACGACCAATTGGTTTTTGAAATGACCGATTCGTACCGAAAAAAACAAGCCGAATTTTTTGAGAAATACGAAAACGAACTGGCTAATATTGACACCAAAAATCTTTCTGCAGAAGAATTAAACAGCTACGAAATCATCAAATGGGAAGTTGAAGTGGGTAAAGAACTTCTAAAGCAACCCACTAACTTAATGCCGCTGCAACAATTTTGGGGCACGCATTTAACTATGGCACAATACGCTAGCGGTTCGGCAGCACAACCTTTTAAAACCGAAAAAGATTATAAAAACTTCCTGAAAAGAATGGACTTATATGCCGTTTGGATTGATTCGGCAATCGTCTACATGAAAAAAGGAATCGACAAAGGAATGGTGTTGCCAAAATCATTGACAATAAAAGTGATTCCGCAATTTGAAGAAATCGTCACTCCCAAAATAGAAGACAATATTTTTTACTCCACTTTAAAAACATTTCCAACTGATTTCACTGAAGCTCAAAAAAGTAATTTAACTAAAGAATATACAGCTGTAATCAATGAAAAATTAATGCCGAACTACCAAAAAATGATTGCTTTTCTCAAAACAGAATACCTTCCAGCTTCCAGAAACACAAGCGGTATTGGTAGCATTCCAAACGGAAAAGAAATCTACAAAGCCTATGTAAAACAATGGACTACAACCGACAAAACACCTGAAGAAATTCACGAAATCGGTCTAAAAGAAGTAGCGCGTTTGAATGCCGAAATGGAAAAAGTAAAAGAACAAGTAGGTTTTAAAGGCACACTAAAAGAATTTTTAAATGAAGTTCGCAACAAAAAAGAACTAAAACCTTACACCAAACCTGAAGAAGTTTTAGCGCATTTTCAAAAAATTTATGCCACCATAAAACCCAACGTAGATAAATTATTTTCGCTGCAACCCAAAACCAAGTTTGAAATTAGAAGAACCGAAGCTTTCCGTGAAAAAACCGCCAGTGCCGAATACATTCAAGGTGCCGTTGACGGCTCGAGACCTGGTATTTTCTATGTTCCAATTCCAAATGCCAAAGAGTATAACGTACTTGAAGACGAAGATTTATTCTTGCACGAGGCCATTCCGGGACATCATTTTCAAATGTCGTTGCAACAGGAAAATACCAGCTTACCCGATTTTAGAAGATACAATTGGTTTGGGGCTTATGGCGAAGGCTGGGCGTTATACACCGAAAGTTTGGGTAAAGAATTAGGGTTATATAAAGACCCATACCAGTATCTAGGCATGCTAAACGACGAAATTCACAGAGCCATTCGTTTAGTTGTGGACACCGGAATTCATGCCAAAGGTTGGACGCGCGAACAAGCCATTCAATATTCGTTAGACAACGAAGCCGAAAGTGAAACCAGTATTACTTCTGAAGTAGAACGCTATATGGCGATTCCAGGACAAGCCTTGTCGTATAAAATTGGACAATTAAAAATCATCGAGTTGCGTCACAAAGCCGAAAAAGAATTGGGAGCTAAATTTGATATTAAAAAATTCCATGCCATGGTTTTAGAATCGGGAGTTATGCCATTAGCACTACTCGAAAAGAAAATTGATAGTTGGATCAAATCCTCTAAATAAAACTAAAAGCGCCTTCTTTTGAAAGGCGTTTTTTTTATTCTTAAGATTTCACAAAAATAAAAAAGCCCTAACTTTCGTTAGGGCTTTGTGCGGGTAATAGGACTCGAACCTACACGCCTCGCGGCACCAGATCCTAAGTCTGGCACGTCTACCAATTTCGCCATACCCGCAAAAATTGTGAGTGCAAATATAAGTATAATTATGAATTATGAATGATGAATTATAAATTTTTTTAAAATTATTTTTTAGTATTTTTGAAGTTATTAATTATCAAATATAATGGACAATATAAAACAATACGTACAAGAAAACAAAGAGCGTTTTCTAAACGAATTAATCGAATTATTAAAAATTCCCTCGGTAAGTGCCGATACTGCTTACTCCCAAGATGTTATTGACACTGCCAATGCCGTAAAAGCAAGTTTGGAAAAAGCAGGATGTAATCATGTTGAAATTTGCGAAACACCGGGTTATCCAATCGTTTTTGGAGAACACATAATCAATAAAAACTTACCAACCGTTTTGGTATACGGACATTACGATGTGCAACCACCAGATCCGATGGAATTATGGACTTCTCCACCGTTTGAACCCGTAATTAAAACCACCGAAATTCACCCTGAAGGCGCCATTTTTGCACGTGGTGCTTGCGACGACAAAGGACAAATGTACATGCACGTTAAAGCATTTGAATACATGATCCAAAGCAACACCTTGCCGTGTAACGTAAAATTTATGATTGAAGGCGAAGAAGAAGTGGGTTCTAAAAGTTTGAGTTGGTTTGTTACTCAAAATCAAGAAAAACTAGCCAATGACGTGATTTTGATTTCCGATACTGGAATGATTTCCAACCAACAACCTTCCATTACTACTGGTTTACGTGGTTTAAGTTACGTAGAAGTAGAAGTTACCGGACCTAATCGCGATTTACACTCCGGACTTTATGGTGGCGCTGTTGCTAATCCGATTAATGTGTTGACTAAAATGATTGCCTCGTTGCATGATGAAAACAACCATATTACCATTCCAGGTTTTTATGATAAAGTAGAAGAACTTTCTGCTGCTGAAAGAGCCGAAATGGCGAAAGCTCCATTCAGTTTAGACAATTACAAAAAAGCCTTAAATATTGACGATGTGTATGGTGAAACCGGTTATGTAACCAACGAGAGAAACTCCATACGTCCAACCTTAGACGTAAACGGAATTTGGGGTGGTTATACTGGTGAAGGCGCCAAAACAGTTATTGCAAGCAAAGCTTATGCTAAAATATCCATGCGTTTGGTTCCGAATCAAAATTGGGAAGAAATCACCGAATTGTTCTCGAAACATTTTGTGAGTATTGCTCCAAAATCAGTAAAAGTCAAAGTTACACCGCATCATGGCGGGCAAGGCTATGTAACCCCAATTGACAGCATTGGATATCAAGCCGCTAACAAAGCCTATACCGAAACTTTTGGAGTTCCTGCCATTCCAGTGCGTTCTGGTGGAAGCATTCCAATTGTAGCTTTATTTGAAAAAGAATTAAAATCGAAAACTATATTAATGGGATTCGGTTTAGATAGTGATGCGATTCATTCGCCTAACGAACATTTTGGAATTTTTAATTACTTGAAAGGTATTGAAACTATTCCATTGTTTTATAAGTATTTTGTGGAAATGAGTAAATAATTTAACCGCAAGGAACGCAAGGCTTTACGCAAAGAACGCAATTTTTAAAAATCCGTTTATTCTTAATTGAGTGAACGGATTTTTTTTGTTAAAAATCAACAACTTATAACATTCTGATTTTTTTGGCGTTAAATTTGTATAGCATCAATCATCACCCGAGGCGAAGCCGAACTGTTCGAAGCGCAGCGGAGAAAATCAAAAATCAATCATCATGTTAAAACGTTTCTTTATCTTATGTTCGGGTGTCGATAGTGACATTGTGAACGGTTGTTCCAACGGCGAACAAAACAAATATGCCGGAATTGGCGCTACTGTTTTCTTCACAGCCATTATGGCTTTTATCGCAGGTAGTTATGCGCTATTCACGGTTTTCGACAACATTTACACCGCAGTTTTCTTCGGATTAATTTGGGGCTTGTTAATCTTCAATCTCGACCGATTCATCGTTTCTACTATTAAAAAACGAGATAATTTTTTGGACGAATTTATCCAAGCTACACCACGAATTGTATTGGCCATTATCATTGCTATCGTAATTTCAAAACCATTGGAAATCAAAATTTTTCAAAAGGAAATCAACACCGTTATTTTGAAAGAGAAAAACGAAATGGCGATAAACAACAAGAAGCAAGTCGCGAATTACTTCAAAACTGATGTCGATAAAAACAAAGCCGAAACTGATAGTTTGAAAGCCTCAATTACTAAGAAAGAAAAAGAAGTTGCTGCACTTTATCAATCCTATATTACCGAAGCCGAAGGAAGTGCCGGAACCAAAAAAATGGGTAAAGGCCCTATTTATAAAGAAAAACGTGCTGCTTATGATTTGGCTTCCAAACAACTGGATTCCTTAAAAATAAGCAATGCCAAAATCATTGCCGAAAAAGAAACAACTGCCAAAACCTTACAAGCCAATTTAGACAAAAAAGTGACCGAAACCCAACCTATTATTGATGGCTTTGATGGATTAATGGCTCGAATTAATGCTTTGAACAAATTACCCTGGTTGCCTTCGTTTTTTATTATGTTGTTGTTTTTAGCCATAGAAACTTCGCCAATTATTGCCAAATTGTTATCCCCAAGAGGCGAATATGATTTCAAACAAGAAGCTGCCGAAATGGGAATCAAAAACGTATTGGAACAAAATCGCTACCAAAGTGATTTGCAAAAGAAAACCGATGCGGCCATTTATGATAAAGTGTATGCCGATATTAAAGACGATAAAGAACTGTACACCTACAAAAAGAAAGGCGCTTTAGAATTATTGAAATTACAAGCGGATGGTTTTGTGGAGAAGCAGAAGAAGTCGATGTAAATACTTAAAATAAACAAACTGACAGTTGAGCACAAAACTCCTTACCGTTTTATGGCTCATTAAACTTTAATAAAAGTAACTGTCAGTGATGTCTTTTTTAAATTGATTTAAATAATGTTTTTATAGGACAAATTATAATTAATCGTATTTAATATATCGTGTTTATTATGATTGAAATCGATATAAACAACATCTCCATAATGTAAATTTTCAATTTTTTCACACATTATTTTATGAGGAGATCCAATAAAAAAATGTTCAATTTTCAAATATACTTTTCGTAAATTAAAAAAATCTTCTATATCATTTACTATGAAAAAGCACACTTGATAATCAGTAATTTTATCTATAAAGAAGTTCTTTTTATTTGTACAAACATCAATTTGCATTTTTTCAGAATAATAATGTTTTATAAAAGATGAAAAACCTTTAGAAGTGTCATAGACGTATATTCTTTTTTCCATTTTTTTTCATTTTAATATGTTAATTGATAAACTCCAATATTAACTAGCTTCTAGCATCTTGTGAGTAACATTTAGTTTTTTGTTTACTTGAGAAACTATTTTTTTTGCCTCCTCTTTTGAATTCAGATTTACAATTGTTGAAATAGGTTGGTGATCTTTGGTAACAATAACAATTTTATAACAATATTTTTTATACAAAAAAGAGCTTATCATCAATGGAGTCATTATGATGACACCTATTATTTTAAATACCATCTGTTCATCTAATAAAAGAAAAGAAAAACTGATGCAGAGAGATGAAATTAAAAATATTAGCAAATTGATTTTAAATTCTCTGCCTTTAACTATTTTAATTCTTTTAATGGAATTAAATGGAATGCATGAAAAATTATAATCAGTTTTAAAATAGAACCTGTCATCAAAAACTAAACCATAGGAGTTAAAATATTCTAATTTTGATTGATTTGGGACAGTCATACTTGAATTGGTTTTAGGGGTATATTTTTTACTTTATTTTTATATCTTCTTTTTGAGAATCATTAATATTTTGTATTCATACACAGATATTAATTATTCTTTTTTAATTATTTCATATTTATTAAAAAAATAAAATATTAAGAGAACTGCAATTCCTAACATATAATATTGATACGTATCAATACTAGCTACAGGCGGAGAATCTCTTGCAAAAGTTTCTGAGCTCGAATCTGTAAAACTGTTAGTCTCATCCTGATCTTGAGCAAAAAAACTAGTTTCATTGAGTAAAAGCATTAAAGTGAAAAAAGTTTTAGAAAAATTGAAATTCATACTATTATTGGCTAATTTGTTACCTGTTTTTTTAACAAAATTAGCTTTAACGTGATTTGAGAGCACCAAAAATTCGTTGAAACTGTTATTCTTGAAGTTAAAAATGCTTTAACTATCGATATGGTGTTTATATAAACCAAAAAAACCTCAAAAAAGAGGTTTTAAAAGTATAGAAACATGACCTTTTATAAAAGATTAAGGGATTCCATTAATATTGAACGTTTACTTTTACTTATTGGAATAACTTCTTTATCTATTAAAACTGTAGAATCTTGAATATCTATAATTTTATTTAAATTTATGATGTAAGACCTGTGTATCTTTAGAAAAGAGGAGTTGTGTAACTTCTCTTCTATTTTCTTTAAAGTAGTGTGAACGGTATAATTAACAGCTTCCGTTTTAATTACAATATAATCGCCATTAGCATGAATATACTTGATAGTCGTAATATCAATTTTCACTAATCGTTTATCAATATTTATGTAGATTTCTTTGTTAGTAGAATGGTTTAAACCAACAAAGTTATTTACTTTTTCTTTGTTGATTTTCACTCTATTAATTGCTCTGTCAAATCGTTCTTGAAGAATTGGCTTTACTAAATAATCGGTAATACAATCATAATTAAAAGCATCAATTGCAAAATTTTTGTCCGTTGTAACTAAAATTATTTGTGGTAAATTTTTTAACGTTTTAATAAAATCAAAACCAGAAAACTTTGGCATATGAATATCTAAAAAAATTAAATCTATAACATGATTATCATTGAGATATTTAATGGCGTCTATTGCATTGTCAAATTCTTCAGCAAGAACAAGATCTGGAGATTTAAGGATCATGGTTGATAAAACCGTTCTTGCAAATTTTTCATCGTCAATTATTATGCACTTCATTTAATTAATGTTTTAATATAAATTCTTTTATAACTTCCAAAACCAATTCAAACTCATCTTTTAAATTTAACGAATTAAATCTTAAATTTTGCTCAAATTGACTAGACATATTATAGGCTTGTTCCATTCCAAGAAATCCTATTTTATGTCTTAACTTATGAACCATTTCTGCCGCTGAAACAAAATCATTTTGAAATATTTTTAAATTATAACTTTCTATTTCTTCCTGGATTTCTTCTTGCAAAACTAACATCAATCGATTACTTACTGTTTTGTCATTGTTAGAAAGTTGATTCAAATAAATTAAGTTTGGTATTTCTTTCATAATTTATTTATGTAATGTAAAGAAAAATGTTGTCCCCTTTTGTTTTTGACTTTCTAGCCATATTTTTTCACCACCATTCTTTATGATTCTTCTAACAATTGAAAGTCCTATACCGGTTGATTTATAATCAGAATTAAACGATTGAAACATTTCAAATATTTTTTTTTGGTTTTTTCTTTCAATTCCAATTCCATTATCTTTTATGGTAAAAACATAATTGTCATTGTATTCTTCAGATGAAATCTCTACTAATCCCTTAGGTTTGTCGTTATAATTTACTGCATTACTTATTAAATTTTGAAACAACTGTTGCATTCTGAATATATCGTTTCTAATTATGGGCAACTTATTTTTAACAACTACATTAATATGGGACGGAATAAAAATAATTTCTTTAATATTATTCACTAAATCATTTAAATCAATTTCTTCTTTAACTATTTCTATATTTTCTATTTTAGAATAAGTTAAAACTCCTTGAATTAAAAAATCCATTTTTTCTGTTTTCTCTTGAATAAGATTAAAATATCTAATTGTTTTTTCATTAAATACTACATCAGTGTCTTCTTTAATAAATGTAATCAATGAGTGAATACTTCTTAAAGGAGATTTCAAATCATGGGAAACGATTTGAGCATAATCTAACAACTGTTCGTTTTGTTTTTCTAGTTTTTCTAGCAATTGTTGTCTTTGATTTTCGAATTTTTTAACGTCTGTTATATCAAAATGTAAACCTATAGACCCTATCAGTTCACCATTTAAATTATAATTAGGCGCACCACTCACAAGCCAAATTCGTTCTTCACCATCTTTGTTTTTGATAATAAGTTCATAGGAATCTGAAATTCCCATTTTTCGATCTTTTTCTTTATTATTGAGTTTGTTTTTTTCTTCTTCATCTAAAAAAATTTCTGCTCCCTTTTTACCTATAAGAAAATCTATAGTATAACCACTCATCTGAGAAAAACAGTGATTAGCAAGTAATATTCTATCATTATTATCAACTTCCAGCAAGCCAATATTCATATTTTCAATAATGCTTCTATATTTTTCTTTTTCGTGTGTTAGGCTTTTATCATACTTTTTTTTCAGCGTAATATCTTCATAACTCCATAGATTCCCTTTAAAAACACCATCCAATATAATTGGCATATATTTTCTATCATAACATCTTCCGTCAACTAATTCTAGTTCTTCCTGAGTAACGACTTGCTTATTTTCTAATATTTCATTTATTCTACTAACAAAACATTCTTGATCTTTAAAAAATCCTTTTGCTTGCTCGGCAGAATCAGTACAATCTATTCCAATCATTGACTCTGGATCGAGGCTTATATTAAACATATTACAGAATTTCTTATTTACAAGAAGTATTTTTCTATTTTCATCTTCTAGCAAAATTCCTTGCTGTAAGTTTACAATTAAAGAGGCTAATCTGTTTTCAGATTTTTTAAGTTGATCGCTAATTCTTTTTTCATTTGTTATATCTTCAATTACCACAAAATATTGAACAAATTTTCCATTAGAATCTAAAACCGGCTGTCCTTTCATTCTTGCCCAAAAAGACATTCCGTCCTTTTTTTTATGTGTTACCTCGTAATCAAATATTTTTCCCTCTTTAAATGATAAAATCATTTCATTTAAAACATTAGGGTTTGTCAATTCAGAAACACCTAAATCAACCATTGTTTTATTTATTATATCACATTTTGCATATCCTGTTATGTTCAAATATGAATCGTTGACCCAAAAGATATTTCCCTGTAAATCAACTAAAACAACACCATTTTCATTGGAACTAGCTACTAAAGAAAGTTTTTTTATTTCTTCTTTATCCTGAATTAAAATTTGTTTTTGTTCTTCAATCTTAACTATCAATTCTTTTAAATCTTCATTGCTATTTTCTTGTTTTTTTAGCATGTGAAGAAAGTCAATAAGAGGATCGTGAATAGCAAAATCATTTGATTTGAGATTTTTTTCTTTCATCTCATCCATAGTAACAAACCAAGGTGAGCCAACAAAAAGAAACAAATCATTATAATTTTGGAATTGACCTCTTAAAACTACTGGTGTTTCCTCTAACGATTCAATTATAATTAACTGTGAATAAAGGTCAGTTAAAATATTTGCATCAATTTTATCGTGATTTGGTCGTTTTATTTTAAAGACTTCCGTGAATAAGCCATCTTCTTTGATAAAAGGCATTAATTTATGCAAACTATTCCCAAATCTTTTAATAGTTAAATCTTTATCAATTAAAAGATAGAATGGAAAAAGCTTGTTAAAATGATCAAGATTAAACTTAAATTGAAAATCTTCCATAATTACAGCCAAATAATCTTAAAAATTTCATGAGAATGACCTTCATTTCGGGATTGTATCAATTCAATTGAAATATTAGTCTCAAATCTTTTTGCTAAACCTTGGAGCAATCCTCTTACAAATTCTTGAAGCCCAATTCTATTTGATAAATAATGAAGATAAAGACTATCATCTGTTACATTAGTTACCTTAAATTCTGGAGGAGATAACTTAGAATAAATTAACATTACTCTGTTATGAAATAATGGTAAATTTAATATAAATTCTTTTAGATTAGCCCCACCAGACTCCATTAAACCACTGTATTTTTCTTTTGTTGCTTTCATTATCCACCATTCACCAAATACCATCAACACGTCTTCAATCTTCATATTCATCTCATCTGAAATAGCTGTTGCCAACTTAAACGTAATTTCATCATCATAAGGTTCATTGCTGATAAAGAAATCGAACTCGATACCGCTTCTTTCAACAATTAACCCCCACTTTTCTTTACCAAAATTTGCAGTAACAAGTTCTTCTATTGCTTTATTAATAATACCATACATAATCTTTATGTTAATTCATTAGCAGTCCAATAGTCAAGTGTTTTCTTAACTATTGTTTGATAATCTTCATATTTCAATGGTTTTATAATATAACCTGCAATCCCTATTTTGTAACATTCTAGAATGTCCTTTTGATTGTTAGAGGTTGTGAAAATAATCGTAGGAATTTTTTTTAAGGACTCATCTTTTTTTAAAATTCTTAAAAACTCAATCCCATTCATTTTCGGCATATTTAAATCTAATAATATGATATCGGGTAAATCTCCTCCTGACTGTAATAATTCTAATGCTTCTTCTCCATTATTTACCTCAATCAACCGATGTTTTAGCTCAAGTTTAAATAGAACTCTATTAAACTTCATTCCTTCTATAATATCGTCTTCAATAAAAAGAATGTTCAGTAATTTATTCATTGTAAGGGATTAGTAGTTTTGTTCAAATATTATATAATATTACCGAAAAGTAATGAAGTTTTTTGTAAAATCGATAAATTTAGTTTTACTGTAGATGAATGTATCGATAAATAAGTTTCAACTATAGACATAAAGAAAAAGGCGCATAAAAATGCGCCTTAAAAACTAATGTTCTAATGTTACATATAACTTAAAATTTCTTTCTTCAAATTATCGTATTCACCTTGAAGAATCAATCCGTTGTCTAATAACTTCTTATAGTTTTGAAGCTTTTCAAACAATTCGTCTTGAGATAGTTCACTAAGTCTTCTTTCACCAGAATCGTTTATTCCATCAGGATGCTGTTTTTCATCTCGATAACCCGATTGTGCTACAGGCAGTATTTCTGCATAGTTAGTCACTTCTTCTGTGGCTACTTCTTCTATTGTTTCTTCTATTTCAGCTGATGGTTCAACCGTTTCAATTGGTTTTACGTCTTCAACGATTGGAGCTGCAGGTTTTGGGTTTTTCAGTAAGTCCAATTGTTCTTTAGCAAACGTATATAGCTTTCTAGCTTGATTTTTTGGCAAATAATCAACGGTATGGGTCAATTCAGATTTGGTAGTAAACGTAAAATCGGCACCTAAAATTCCTTCTTTTACAAAACTTGCCGCAATATCATCCCAATCATAATCCACAAATTCCATAGACAATCCTAAATTTTTAGGCTTGCAAAGAATAATTCGCTTGTTGGTTACTACAATACTGTCGGGTAGAATGTTGACCGCTGGTTTCTTTTGAACCGCAATATATCCAACTTCTTCGTTAGACATTAATAAATTTTCCAGTTTAGCAGTGATTTTCTCAATCGCTTTTGGATCTTGGTCTTCGTTCAATATTTTCTTTAAATTATCAATCATGATAGTTGTTTTGAATTTTATTTTATTCGCTACGCAAAAGTAATGCCTAATTTTCTAATTCAATAATTTCGTTTTGAATTTTTTTAGTCAAACTTTTGAAAACCAAATCGTAAGAATGGTTGATCAATTCGCACATCATTTTATTGGATACGTCACTGTGAAAATCAACCGTATTCCAATGGGTTTTGCTCATGTGAAATCCCGGATTTACCGCTTCATATTCGGCTCGAAGTGCTTCAGCACGTTCTGGATCGCATTTTAAGTTGAGTGTTGGCGTGCCTTTTTCCCATTCTTTGAGTGAAGTCAAACAAAACATCTTGCCACCCACTTTAAAAACCAAAGTGTCTTCATCAAATGGAAAATGCTCGGTAACTCCTTTTTTGGACAAGCAAAATTCGTAAAGTTGTTGTATGTTCATTTTTTTAAGTGATTAGTGATAAATAATTAGTGATTAGCTTTTGACTATTCACTAATTACTGTTTACTTGTAACTATTTTCTCCATCATTTTTTCAGGATGTGCCAAACTTGTAAATCCAAATTTTTGATATAAAAAATGGGCATCCGATGTAGCTAAACGCCAAATTTTGACGTGTTGCAATTGAGGTTCGCTCATCATCGCATGGATTAAAATAGACGAATAGCCTTTTCCACGATGTTGTTCGTCAATAAACACATCCATCACATACGCAAAAACTACATAATCGGTAATGACACGACAAAATCCGATTTGAATATCATTCAAATAAATTCCGAAACAAACCGAACTGTCAATCGTGGTCTGAACCTCATCAATAGTTCGTCCCGCGGCCCAATACACATCTTTCAAAAAGTTTTGAAGGAACGGCACATCGAGTTTATTTTTATCTGTAGAAACGGTAATCATATTTTATATAAAACAGGTTTTGAAGGCGAAGCATCATTTTCGAATGAAGCAATTTGTAAATTTAAAATATAACTTCCGTCTGAAACAGTTTCTTCAACAAAAATCATTTCCGTTATGGTGCAATGCAATCGTGCATCATCATTCAAATTAGTAACGTCTTTTACGTTCCAAAAAGCCTTGTGTGCCAACAATTTCCCTTCATCTTCTTCCCGATCTACACTAGGCAAATCAATCAATAAATGCTGAATGCCGATTTCTCGAATAAATGTGGCAGCAGTTTCTTCCAAATAAGGCGGATTGGTATTGGAATAATTGGTGTGTTTTTTCGATTCTAAATTGGGTAAGGTTCGAATGACAATTGCTTCAGGAATTATTCCGTTCAATGCGGTTTCGATTTGATTTTTGGTAATCACCAAATCATTATTCATCATTTCAGGTCCAATGGAAATTAATTGAGCCGTAAAGAAAAATTGTTTCAAACATTGATTGATGGAATAGAATTCTCTTGTGATGTGACCCAAGCATTCGGTATGGGTTCCATGTCCGTGTGGGTTGAAGAAAATATTATTGAAATTGGTCGAACTTCCTTCCGACACTTTTCCAACCCAATCACCAAATTTTACAGGTTCAATTTCGGGTTTTTCAATATACCACGCAATTGGATTGGCATCAGTATTGGATAACGGAATGGAAATATCAATCGGCTTTGATAGATTAATTTCGATATTATTGATTGTTGCTTTCATTTATGCTGAACCTGTTTCAGCATCTTTTCAACTTTATGTAAACTTGTTAAAAAGACACTAATTTATAACTCCAAATATAAATCTTTTAATTCAGGATTTGAAAGTTTTGCTAAATTCCATTTCCAATCTTTATGCCAACTCTTTAATTGTTTTTCTCTTGCAAATGCATCTCGATAATCATCAAATTCTTCAAAATATATTAAAATAGAAGCGTTATATTTTTTTGTGAAAACAGCTCCGGTTCCATCTTTATGACATTCTATCCTATATTTCAAATCTTTAGTAGCACCAATATATAAAACTGAGAAGTTTTTGTTTGTCGTTATATATGTGTATCCTTTAATCATATTTAGTTTTCTTACGTTCAATAGATGCTAAAACTAGTTCACACATTTTTCTTTAAACTCAACAGATGCTGAAACTAGTTCAGCATAAATAAGTCGGAAGCAATTCCGTCGCTTAAAAACTTTCCTTTTTTGGTAGTTCTCAAAATATTTTCATCTACAAACAACAAATGATCTTCCATATATTTGGCCGCTTGTTGGTTGAGATAATCGAGATACGTTTGACCAAACTCGGTAGCAATTCTTTCTAAAGAAATTCCCCAAATTGTTCGCAAACCAGTCATTACATACTCATTATACCGGTCTGTTTTGGATAAGATTTCGGTTTCAATGGGCAATTGATTTTCTTGAATTGCTTTCAAATACAGGGCATTATTAGAAACATTCCAACCGCGTTTTTCACCATCATAACTATGAGCCGACGGACCAATTCCGATATATTTTTTTCCCAACCAATAACTCGAATTGTTTTTAGAAAAATAGTTTTCTTTGGCAAAATTAGACATCTCATAATGGATAAAATCGTGTTCTGCTAATTGGTCTACCAAAATTTGAAAATGTGCTGAAGCTACTTCATCGTCGGGTTGCGGAATAAGTCCTTTTTGGATGAACGAGTGCAAAGCCGTTTTGGGTTCTACCGTTAAGGCGTAACTGGAAATATGTGGAATATTATATGATAAAGCGGTTTTGATATTCTGAAGCCATTTTTCGTTACTCATGCCTGGAATTCCGTATATCAAATCAATCGAAATATTGTCGAAATGTTTTGTAGCAAATTCCAAACAAGCTCGTGCTTCTTGGTCATTGTGAGCACGATTCATCAGTTTTAAATCGTCTTCAAAAAACGACTGAATGCCTATAGAAAGTCGGTTTACTTTATGTTGAGACAGTTCGATGATGCGTTCTTTAGATAAATCATCTGGATTGGCTTCTACAGTGATTTCTGGATTTTTAATAACTTTATAATGACTGTAAACCGTATCAATCAATAATTTTAAATCGGAAATTTCTAAAATACTCGGCGTTCCACCACCAAAATAAATAGTCTCCACAACCTCATCTTGGAACTCACTTTTTCGCATTTCGATTTCTTTAGCCAAAGCCAAAACCATTGCCTCTTTCTTTTTCAAAGATGTTGAAAAATGAAAGTCGCAATAATGACATGCTTGCTTGCAAAAAGGGATGTGGATGTAGATGCCGCTCATTATTTCTTTACGCGTTCTTCATTCTGTTTTACAAAAGCATCCCAACCGGTATAACTCTTAGCTCCAACCACTTTTCCAGAATTAAAAAAATGACAAACGGCAGCCGCTAATCCATCAGTAGAATCGAGGTTTTTGGGTAGTGTTTTCAATCCGAGAAGTTGTTGCAACATTTTGGCGACTTGTTCTTTGGTGGCGTTTCCATTACCGGTAATCGCCATTTTTATTTTTTTTGGTTCGTATTCTGTAATCGGAATTTGACGCGACAATCCGGCCGCCATTGCTACGCCTTGCGCTCTTCCCAACTTCAACATCGATTGCACGTTCTTTCCAAAAAAAGGTGCTTCAATAGCAATTTCATCAGGATGATGCGTTTCAATTAATTCGATAGTCCGTTCAAAAATGACTTTCAATTTAGTATAATGATCGTCGTATTTGGATAAAATTAATTCGTTTAACTGAAGAAATTCCATCTTTTTATTGACGACTTTAATCAAACCAAAACCCATAATGGTGGTTCCAGGGTCGATTCCTAATATGATGCGTTCGTGTGCCATATGTTTTGAGGATTATCAATTTTTCATTAACCGTTACATCCTATTTTGCTTTTCATTTTCAAATTTTCAAATTGTCTCATCTTCAAATTGACTACTTTTGCAACAATGATTTCAATTCCTCACAAAGCTAAACAATTCGGCGTTTTTATAATCAAACTTTTGATTGTTATTGCGGCTTTTTATTTTATCTATGATCAATTAGCGCACAACGACAAGTTAGATTGGGAACGTTTTTTAGTGTTATACCATAAGAACCAGTCGGTTGCAGGAATTGCTTTTATTTTATTTTTCAGTTTTCTAAACCGTTATTTTGAGATTTTAAAATGGCAAAATTTGGCTCAAGTAGTTCGAAAAATATCCGTTTACGAAGCTACTAAACAAGTCCTTGCCGCTTTAACCTTAGGCGTTTTTACTCCAGTTGGAGTTGGTGAATATGCTGGAAAAGCGTTGTATTTTGAAAAAAATGAGGCTAAAAAAATTATTTTCCTCAACTTGATTTGCAACGGAATTCAGATTGTTGCCACTGGCTTTTTTGGATTATTAGGCATGCTCCTTTTGGGCTATTGGCTTTGGAGTTTGGGAATTTTAGTATTTACAGTTGTGTTTCTATTGGTTTCCTACTTTACCAAAACCATTGCCATTAAAGGCTATTCGATTGAAAACTTAATACAACGAATTAACGAAATTCCGAAGAACATTCACCGCAAGAATTTTGCATTAGGAATGTGTCGCTATTTGGTGTTTTCCCATCAATATTATTTTTTGTTTTTGGCTTTTGATGTTGATTTATCATACACCACATTGATGGCAACCATTACTACCGTTTATTTTTTAGCTTCCATCATTCCGAGTTTTCAATTTTTAGACTTTGCTTTAAAAGGCAGTTTGGCTGTGTATTTCTTCGGATTACTGGGTGTTAACGAATGGGTGGTCATTTTTGTAACCACGCTCATGTGGTTTTTGAATGTGGTGTTGCCTGTGATCATTGGAAGTTATTTTGTGTTAATTTTTAAGATTGCTCCACAAAGAGATTAACTCGTGTAAAGATATTTATATCGAATTGTATCATTTATCTATGTAAATTTGTGTAATCTGTATTATAAATTTTATGATTGAAATAGTACTTTTCATTTGTTTGTGTCTTTATGTTGTATTCATTTTACAGCTTACAATTGGTTTTCACAAAGTAAAATCATTTGAAAGAACCAACGAAAAACCCAAAACAACCTTCTCCATCATTGTTCCGTTTAGAAACGAAGAAAAGAATTTAGGCAAACTATTACAATCCATTTCAAATCTAAATTATCCTGTCGAATTGTTTGAAATTATCATGATTGACGATTTTTCGGAAGACGCTTCAGAACGTGTGTACATCAAATGGCGCATGGAAAACGGATTGATTCATTCGACGCTTTTAGAAAATTTGCGCTTGTCTAATTCTCCTAAAAAAGACGCCATTACTCGAGCCATTCCTATTGTAAAAAACGAATGGATTATCACTACGGATGCCGATTGTACTGTCAACAAAAACTGGCTCTTGACTTTGGATAATTTTATTCAAAAAAACAGCACCGAAATGGTGGTTGGCGCTGTGGTTTACAAAACCAAAAACAACTGGTTTCATCACTTCCAACAATTGGATTTATTGAGTTTGCAAGGAACAACCATAGGCAGTTTCGGAATTGGAAAGCCGTTTATGTGCAATGGCGCTAATTTTGCTTACACGAAAAAATTCTTCCATGAATTGGGCGGTTTTGGTGGCATTAACGAACAAGCTAGCGGTGATGATGTTTTTTTATTGCAAAAAGCGGTTCAAAAAAATCCTGAAAAAATAGCATACTTACGCAACACCGGTTTCCTAGTAAAAACCAAACCCGAAAACGATTTGTTTCAATTATTCATGCAACGCGTTCGTTGGGCAAGCAAAACTACGGGTTATAAAAACACTTATGCTAAAATTTTGGCGGTGGCCGTGTTGTTAATGAACTTGAGTTTGGTGGTTGGATTTACTTTTTGGCTATTTAATTATCTCAATTGGTCCATTCTTCTATGCATTTTCATTGTAAAATATGGTATCGATTACATATTACTTTACCAATCGAATGCATATTTAAGAAAAGGAAAAATCGTATTGCCTTTAGCCAGTAGCTTAATATATCCCATTTTTTCGAGTTTAATAGGAATCTATTCGTTATTTGGAACTTTTACTTGGAAAGGCAGAACGTTTTCGAAGTAATTATTTACCCGTTTTAATGATTACTGGTAAAATAAATTGCGTTTTAACAGGAATACCACGTTTGCTGGCCGGATTAACTTTTGGAAAATCGACCAATTTCAGTTTTAAAATGCTGTCGATTTTGATGGTGTCATAAGCCACTGTATCTCTAGGAAATTGAGGTTCAAATTGCATAGTAGCATCAGGATTTACGGTAACCTTTACTTCAATGGTATCGAGTTTCGGAAATAATATTTTCAACGTATCCACACTCAATTTTTGCTGTATTGTTGCCGATAAAAACTCAAAAAAACATTGTTTTCGTTGCGCTACATCAGATATAGATTGACAGTCGACTATAGATGGGTATTCATCAACTTCTTTCCAATTTATTTCTTTGATTTGTTTTTCCAGCAATTCTTTTTCAGAAGGCACTTGCTTCTCAAAATATTGACAAGATTGCAAAAACAAGAGTAATAATAGAACTGAAAACTTTTTCAAAGTATATTAGTGTTTGGAATTTAAATAGTCGGAATATTTTTTATCAAACCATTCTTGTTTGGTACGTTGGGCTTCTTCTTTTTGATTTTTATACAAAAGTCCAAGTTTCTCCGAATAAATAGCTATTTTGATAGTATAGGTGTAGTATTCTTCTTTCGTTAGCGTTATCGTATTATCATTTTGCTTTTGAAAAAAATCGAAAAACAAGGCATCAAAAGCTTTCTTATCAAAAGCTTGAACTTCTCTTTTATATTTTATGTAAATCGATTGCTTCAAAGAACCGTCGGGATCAGTACCTTGTTTATCTTGTCCGAAAGTATTTCCAGCTGAACATACTACTACTGCCGTAAAAAATGCTATTTGAATTATTCTTTTCATGATGGATTCAAAAATAGTAAAAAAAGATGAAACTTTATAAAAGCAAAAAAGCCATCCACAAAAGTGGAAAGCTTTTCATTGGTCTAACTACTAAACCATTTTGTCAAGTTTACAAGGCTTGACGAAACAACACAACTAATTTTGAATGACTTGCTGAATTAAAATAAAAACAACACTTACATTTCATTTGCTTTTTTGGGCAAAAAAGCACTTCGTTTCTGAAGTGCTTTTCCCAATTTAGCGGTCTGGACGGGACTCGAACCCGCGACCCCATGCGTGACAGGCATGTATTCTAACCAACTGAACTACCAAACCATCGCTTTATTGCGGTTGCAAATATACACACGTTTTTGATACTTGCAAACGTTTTTTCTTATTTTTTTTAGTTATTTTCAACTCTACTAACCAAACATTTGTTTTTCAGCCAAATATGTAGTCATTATTTTTTCGAAATCGGCACCAACATTAACAGGAACGTACTTAATTTTATTCTGAGCACAGGTTAACGAAATGCTTTTAAAATACTTTTTAATATTATTTTCGTATTCTTCTTTTACATTTTCAGCAAATAGATTGATAATTTCTCCTGATTCGACATCGATAAATTTACGTGGTGTGTTATCAAAATCGAAACTCAGCTCTCTTTTTTCGTCAATTACATGAAACAAAACTACTTTGTGCTTGTTGTGTTTTAAATGTTGTAGCGCATTAAACAAGGCTTCTTGATTGTCGTTTTGAAACATATCTGTAAAAATAATAATCATAGAACGACGGTGCATTTTTTCAGCAATTTGATGTAAAAAAGTAATCGTATCGGTTGGTTTTGATATTTTGGGTGACTCCAGGAGACCTTCCAATTTATTCAACAACATCCTATGATGGCGGTCGCTTCCTTTTTCGGGCGCATAATATTCGTAATTATCCGAATAGACACTCAATCCAACCGCATCACGTTGCTTTTTAAGTAAATTCATCAATACGGCCGAAGCCAATACTGAAAATCCGATTTTACTCTCGTAGAACGGCTGATTTCCTTCTAATTTAGGATAATGCATCGAAGACGAGTTGTCAATTATTAAATGACAACGAAGATTGGTTTCTTCTTCAAATCTTTTGGTATACAATCGGTCAGTTTTGGCAAATAATTTCCAGTCAATGTGCTTGGTACTTTCTCCTGTATTGTAGGTTTTATGTTCTGCAAATTCGGCAGAAAATCCATGAAAAGGAGATTTGTGCATACCCGAAATAAACCCTTCAACTACTTGATTGGCTAACAATTCAAGATGCTTGAATCCGGAAATGAGTTCTTTTTGTTCTTCTATCTTCATAACCCAAAGATAATTTGAAAATTTGAAAATGAATCGATTTGAAAATTATTTTAACAAATAAAAAAGGCCTAACTCTCGTTAGACCTTATAACTGATTTGAATTTGTATTATAGTAACGCATCAATAGCGTCAGTGTATGTTTTTTTAGGAGCAACACCCACTTGTCTACCTACTACTTCTCCGTTTTGGAAAATAAGTACGGTTGGAATGTTTCTAACACCATATTTTGCAGCAAATTCTTGATTGGCGTCTACGTCAACTTTACCTACTACAGCTTTACCGTCATATTCTCCGTGAATTTCGTCAATCACTGGCCCAACCATTCTACAAGGTCCACACCAAGCTGCCCAAAAATCTACTACTACTGGTTTGTCTGATTTCAACACTACTTCATCAAAAGTAGCATCTGTTATTGCTAATGCCATATTCTTATTTTTTAATTTATTATTTTGAGCTACAAAGATAAAGAAACATTTTACTATGCAAATGGAACTTGTATTACTTTTAGTTATTTTTTAATTGTTTTAATTGATTAATTGAGTTTAAAATTGATTTGTAACTTTTCCAATTCTTCTAAAAGCTCTTTTGAAATTTTGATTTTCAACTTTCTACTAGGCATTGCTAATCGGGTAACGACTCTATTTTGCTCGGTTTCTTCAGAAACATCAGGAGCCATATCCTCTTCCTCTAATTCGGTTTCAACATCCAAATTATCGTCTTCTAAATCGCTATCATTTTCGATTGGAAGTTCCATTTTTGGCGCAACTACTTCGATTGGAATTTCAGGTACTTTTTTAACTCTTTCAATTTCCATCACTTCAAAACTCACTTGATTTTCCCCAGTATTGGCTTTGAAAACCTCGCTTAATTTTTGTATCAAATTTTGATGCAAATCATAAATATCCAATTGAATGGCCAACTTTTTTGCAAATGTTGGCAACACATCTGCCAGTAATTTAGCGTCTTGAAACGTAATTCTTGGATCGGATTTTTTGCCTGTTTCTCGATTCACCCAACCGTCTTTTACATTGATTTTAAAGTAGATAAACTGATTATTTACTAGGAAATGTCGGAACTTTAGATATTCTTCATCAAAAATTCTGAAGTCGTGACTTTCATCATATCCTTCCAAAGTAAACATGGCCCAATCTTTACCATTTTTCCCAGTTCGATACTGCACATTAGTCACAATACCGCCAAATGTTAATGTTTTACCTACAAGACTTTCAATACCCTTTAAATGCGCTAATCGGACATTGCAAAAATGCTTCATTTCAAATCGATAATCGTCTAAAGGATGACCCGAAATGTAAATTCCAACCACTTCTTTTTCTTTGGCTAATTTCTCCATCGTGCTCCATTCTTCACATGGTGGCACCACAGGCTCCGCAATTTGAACATCGCTAGTTTCACCAAACAAACTCACTTGCGACGAATTTTCATTTTCTTGAAACTTCGAACCATAACGCATGGCTTTTTCATAAAATGTAATGCCTTCGCCTTCAATATGAAAATATTGTGCTCGATGTGCATCTGGAAAACAATCAAATCCGCCAGCATAAGCCAAACTTTCAAAAGCTTTTTTATTCGCGGCCCGAAGGTCGATTTTCTTTGCTAAATCAAAAATGGATTTATAGGGTGCGTCTTTTCTGTTTTGAACAATAGTATCCACTGCATTGGCTCCTACTCCTTTTACCGCACCCATTCCGAAACGAACTGCGTAATCATTGTTTACAGTAAATTTATAAAATGATTCATTCACGTCGGGTCCAAGAACCTTTAACCCCATTCGTTTACATTCTTCCATAAAGAACGAAACTTGCTTAATGTCATTCATATTATTGGACAAAACAGCAGCCATATACTCGGCAGGATAATGTGCTTTTAGATAAGCCGTTTGATAGGCAATCCAAGCATAACAGGTTGAGTGTGATTTGTTGAAAGCATAACTTGCAAAAGCTTCCCAATCTTTCCAAATTTTTTCTAGAATAGTAGCATCATGCCCTTTAGCAGCAGCTTGTTCGACAAATTTTGGTTTCATTTTATCCAACGTTGCTCGGTCTTTTTTACCCATAGCTTTACGTAAAACGTCGGCATCACCTTTAGAAAAATTGGCTAACGATTGCGACAAAAGCATTACTTGCTCTTGATAAACGGTAATTCCATAGGTTTCCCCAAGGTATTCTTCGCAGGCATCTAAATCGTATTTTATTTCTTCTTCACCATTTTTTCTGCGAACGAAGGAAGGAATATATTCCAATGGTCCAGGACGATACAATGCATTCATGGCAATTAAATCGCCAAAAACTGTTGGTTTTAAATCCCGCAAGTATTTTTGCATTCCAGGTGATTCATATTGAAAAATCCCAACAGTTTCACCTCTTTGAAATAGCTCATAAGTTTGAACATCATCAATTGGAAATTCATCAGGATTGAGCTCGATTCCAGTTCGATATTTTACTAGTTTTACAGTATCTTTTATCAACGTAAGGGTTTTCAAACCCAAGAAGTCCATTTTTAATAATCCGGCACTTTCGGCAACAGAGTTATCAAATTGGGTTACATATAATTCAGAATCTTTGGCAGTAGTAACCGGAACGAAATTGGTAATATCGTCTGGCGTAATGATAACACCACAGGCGTGAATTCCGGTATTTCGAAGCGAACCTTCTAAAACCTTTGCTTGTTGGATGGTTTCTCCTGCTAAATCGCCTTCTTTAGCAATTGCAATTAATTCTTTTACTTTATCAAATTCATCTGAACGAAGCGCTTTTTTAACATCTTCTTCTTTTTCAGAAATAAATCGTGCTAAATTCCATTTAGACGGCATCATTCCTGGAATCAATTTAGCAATTCTATCCGCTTCAAACAATGGTAAATCTAGTACACGAGCCGTATCACGAATGGCTGATTTGGTGGCCATTTTACCATAAGTAATGATTTGCGCTACTTGATTGGCACCATATTTTTTGATTACATAATCCATAACGCGACCACGACCTTCATCGTCGAAGTCGATATCAATATCGGGCATCGAAACCCTATCTGGATTTAGAAAACGCTCAAAAAGCAAATCGTATTTAATAGGGTCTATATTGGTAATTCCAAGACAATATGCCACCGCTGAACCTGCGGCCGAACCACGACCTGGCCCAACGGAAACATCCATTTTTCGGGCTTCGGCAATGAAATCTTGTACAATTAAAAAATAACCTGGATAACCCGAATTGGAAATGGTGAGCAATTCAAAATCCAATCGTTCTTGAATTTCTGGAGTAATTTCGCCATAACGTTTTTGGGCACCATTCATAGTTAAATGACGCAAATAGGCATTTTCACCGCGAACTCCGCCATCAATAGCATCTTCTGGATTTATAAATTCCTCTGGAATTCCGTATTTTGGGAGCAGAACATCTCTATATAACGAGTACGTTTCTACTTTATCGATAATTTCTTGAACGTTTATAATGGCTTCCGGCAAATCTTGAAATAATTTTTTCATTTCGTCTTCCGACTTGAAATAATATTCCTGATTGGGCAATCCGTAGCGGTAACCGCGACCGCGACCTATTGGTGTTGCTTGCTTTTCACCATCTTTTACACACAACAAAATATCGTGTGCATTCGCATCTTCCTTATTTACGTAGTAGGTATTATTGGTAGCAACTAATTTTACTTTATGCTTTTGCGAAAATTCAATTAAGGTTTTATTTACCCGATTTTCATCTTCTTGATTGTGGCGCATGATTTCTAAATAAAAATCATCTTCAAATTGTTCTTTCCACCAAATTAGTGCTTCTTCGGCTTGGTTTTCCCCAATATTTAAAATTTTACTCGGAATTTCACCATATAAATTTCCGGATAAAACAATGATATCTTCTTTGTATTTTTCAACAACAGTTCTGTCAATTCTTGGCACGTAATAAAACCCATCGATGTAGGCAATGGATGCCATTTTTGCCAAATTATGATAGCCTTTTTTGTTTTTGGCAAGAAAAACCACTTGATAACCGTTGTCTTTTTTGGATTTATCTTTATGATTGTCACAAATGTTAAATTCGCAACCTACAATGGGTTTGATTTCAGCATCTTCTGGCTCTTCACCATTTGCAATTGCTGCTTCAATTTTGGATTTTACAGCTTTGTTATGATTCATAACCGCACTTACAAAATGAAAAGCACCCATCATATTTCCGGTATCGGTCATGGAAACTGCGGTCATTTTATTTTTGGCTGCTGCCGAAACTAAAGCTGGAACTCCAATGGTAGATTGGAGTACCGAAAACTGCGTATGATTGTGTAAATGAGCAAATTTAGAATGCTTGAAATCGCGTTTATCTTCGTCGGAAATTGCGGTTTGAACGGTTTCGTTTTCAACCTTTTGAAGTTTCTTTCTAATTTGGCCTGAAGCTTCTTTGAGGTTGATGTGTTTTAGACCAATTAACTGAATCGACCTTGGGTTTTTCAGTTGAAAATCTTCGAAATATTCGGGTGTTACATCAAGTTCTTCTTTGGTGAAAATTTCAGTACGAATTAACTCTAAGAAACAACGCGTTGTAGCTTCAACGTCGGCAGTGGCGTTGTGAGCTTCTGCAAATGGTTCGTTGAAAAGATATCGATGTAATTCGGTTAATGTTGGTAATTTGAATTTTCCACCGCGTCCACCAGGCAATTTTAAAAGTGATGCGGTAACTTCGGTACACGTATCGAGAACAGGCATTTGCGACATCGGAGAACTAATTCCCATTCGGTAGAATTCGCAACCCATTATGTTTACGTCGAAACCTACGTTTTGTCCAACAATATATTTTGCCTTCGACAAAGCGATGTTGAATTTTTCCAACATTTCTTTGAGTTGAATTCCGTTTTGCTGTGCTAATTCGGTTGAAATTCCGTGAATGCGTTCAGCATCGTATGGAATATTAAACCCGTCTGGTTGGACCAAATAATCTTGATGTTCGATAAGGTTTCCCATTTCGTCGTGCAATTGCCAAGCAATTTGAATACATCTTGGCCAATTGTCGGTATCGGAAATTGGGGCAGCCCAGCTTTTAGGTAATCCGGTAGTTTCGGTGTCGAAAATTAAATACATACTTTACAAAAATCAATGTCAATTGCAAAAATCAATATCAAGAAAAGGATTGTTTTGACTTTGTTCAAAAGTACAATTTACAAAATAATTTATGAATTTTAGTTATTAACAAAAGTTCAAAAAGCTGACTTATTAGCCCTGATTGGAATTGTAAATTCATTTATTTTATTGAATTTATAGCACTTTTAGAAAACATTTAGTCAACGAATTTAAATAATACAAATTAAATCCATGATTTGTATTTGGATAAAATTATTTTAATATTTTGAAACAATATACTTTAAAGTATCTTCTATTTAGAGTTAATAATAAAAATTTTAATAATTTTAAAAACATACTCGAACTTATAAAATATAAATAGCATTGGAATCTAAAAAAATATAGAATTTTTCATAGTCCTAATACTAGCTTTTTTAAACTTATTGTTATTTATTTTTTATAATAAACTAGCTTTTATCTAATAAATAAACTTTTAAATTGATACTTTTCAATTATTCACACTGCCTCCCTTTGTAAAGACATAATTCAATAAGTTTTTTAATATTTTCAAAATTAAGGTTCAATTTCTTAAATATACTATTTAGCAATGATTATTAATTTTTATTGGCTTTTAACTAAATCAAAAGATACACTAATACTTACCTAATACAGTTAGTGGTAAGATTAAATCAAATCTGCAAAATGACAGAATGGCATATTGGTTTTTTAGGCATAACAATTGTTAAAACTTTCTAAAAATCAAACATATATGGCAATACAAAATTACACACAGAGACTTGCAAACTTACAAGCAAGAAAATTTGACAGAGAATTAAATGAATCTCTAATTTCGAAATCTTTTAGTTCAAAAGACATACCTGATAACGTTAAGTATATGGTAGAATCTATGAGACCAATTGATAGTAAGTATAACGAAAAAACTATTGAAGCAGCACAAAGAGTTCAAAATCACCTAGAGAATGGATTCGATTTACATTTCAAAAGAGCTTATCGAACTCAAGGTTCAGTTAGAACACGAACAAATATAAAAGTACATAGTGATTTTGATTTATTAGTAATAATTGATCGTTATCATTATCCACAAGAACCTGACCCAAATAATACTTATACAAGTTCTGACCCCAATGAGGACATAATAGAACTTAGAAAACAAGCCATCAAAATCTTAAAAAATATTTACGATGAAGTAGACGATTCAGGAGAAAAGAGTATTTCAATTTTTAATAAATCACTAAATCGAAAAGTAGATATTGTATTCTGTTTTTGGTATCATTCTAATAAATATAATGAAACAAATAATGAACATTACCGGGGAGTTTATTTATATAAATTTCCAACAAAGACCAAGTTAAAAGATTTTCCTTTTGCAACAATAAATAATGTTAATCACAAAGGCGATACAACATCAGATGGATCACGCAGAGGTATTCGTTTATTAAAAAATCTTAAAGCAGATTCCGACACTAGAATTAATCTATCTAGTTTTCATTTGACTACAATAGTTCATTCAATTGAAAATGTTTTAATAAATTATTCAATTGGAGAGGAACTGAAAATAGCTCAAGAGATATCTAAAGAATTACAAAATTTGATAATTAACAGTAATTACAGAAAATCAGTGACTAGTCCGAATGGTTTAGAAAATCCACTTGAGGATGATACTTTATTGCCTGAACTAAGAAAGCTTAAATCGGATTTAGATTCCTTAATCGAAGATTCTGCAAAGGAAATTTTGAGCAGTCCGATCATCAAGCGTGCAATTTTAACTTATTAAACATTATTTACTATGACTGATTTAAAACCAAAAATATTTATAGGCTCCTCAAAAGCAGGGTTGCCTGTTGCAAAAAAAGTTAGTAATAATTTATCTTCTATTGGTGATTGTTTCATTTGGGAAAATCCAAATATATGGGAAGCTAATAAAAGTACTTTTGATAATTTGTTAAGAATGGCTTCGTATTTCGATTTCGGAGTTTTTGTAGCTACTTCCGATGATTTGACTTTGACAAACGATAAGATCGTGATTGAAGCACGAGATAATGTAATTTTAGAAATGGCATTATTTCTAGGTGCAATGGGAAAACATAAATCTTTTTTACTTGTTGAAGATGGCATAAAATTACCAACTGATTTCAATGGAATATATATGCCAAGATTTGATCCAGATGATGATTCTACTATTAAACTTGCAACTGAAGCATATTCAAGAACAATAGCAGAACATTATGAACTTGGACACATAAGTCTTTATCCAACTACAGCGTTGGCAATAGGTTACTATAAAAATTTTGTAAAAGAATTAGTTGAGAGCGCACAAAAAGCAAACCCACTTGTCATAGATGGAGTTACATACACAGATTTTAAACTAAAAATTGTCGTTCCAGAAAATCTAAAGGGAAGGGTTCGTGAGAAAGCAAGCCTTTTCTACAAGAGAAATGGATTTGTCGAAAACTCATTAGTCACAGAATTTAGGAAACATCCTTCATGGTTTCAAATTGATCCAAACTCAGCTCCTACAGCTATTCTTTATGATATGCCTAGTACGTTAACTGGAATAGATGATGCGATAGAATTAATCCTAGAAAAAGGATATAAAGGCAGGACTAAAATTCAAGAAGTAATTGAGCAACGTGAATTGAATAATTTTAGGCGTGTTTTACAGATGTTAATTGATGAAAGCCCATTTGCTCAACAGACCGTAGAAATTATAGATGAATTTTAAAGTCCAGCCACTAACAAATATTTGACACAATTTCTAATTTTATGGCAAATTCACTTTTAAGTTTAGCAAGAAATTATCTTAGTGGAAATAATAACTTCCGAATTAGCAACTCACACCAAGAAAACAATTTTGTTATACGATGATTCGTATAGTTTCAAGAAGATGTAGCTTGAAATTTGTTATAGTATAATAGGGAAAGTCACTTGAAAACAAAATATATTTAAAGCTAAAAATTTAAAAATAAATAATTTAGACTTTATTAATATTAGCTATTAAACCAAAGAAATTGGCTTTAACTGTACTTATAATCTCATCTATAGAAATATTGTTTTTTTGTGCTAAATAATTATAAACTTCAATTAAATCATAAGGGTAAATTGGTTTACCTTTGTTATCGATATATGGTCCATCGCTCTCTATTAATATCCTGTTCAAAGGTAATTTACTTATAATGTTACCCCCTTTTTTTGACTTAATCATTGATGTATTGATTGAAAAATAATACCCTGCTTTCAAAATATTTTCAACATCTCCAACGTTTCCTGAATACCAATGAAATATTGCATATTTTATATTGTGATCTATCAGGTAGCTTAAAACTTCTTTCTCTGCACCTCTTGAATGCAAACTTAAAATTTTACTTGAAACATTATTTTTAATAATCTCAAGAATTTTTTTGAAAACTTGAATCTGCAATTCTTTCGTATTTATTCCCTCTCGTGAAAAGTCTAATCCAATTTCGCCAATATACGAGGTTTTATTTATTAATTTTTCAAATTTCAATATCTCGTCAGCATCATATTTTTTTATAATCAACGGATGGAAACCAAGAGCCTGTCTTACTTTTTTTTTACTGATAAAGTGATTATAACCTAATTCAAAATGACTTGGTAGACTGGTCATACTTATTACAGTAACTCCTCTTTTTTCACATTCATTTAAAACCTGAATAGGATTTGGGTACATATCAATATGGCAATGGGTGTCTATTATCATATTTGCCTTAATTGAGATTTAACAAATTCATTTCCTTTATCTCTAAATAACTGTAAAACTTCATCTTTAGATCTTAAAACCATTTCAGAATATTCTGTTAAGTTTTCTAAGGAAATACTTCCATTTATTAATAAATCTCTTTTCATTTGTTCAATACTGATTTGTCGATTTAAAAAACTAAATAATGCTGGCAAATCATTTGTTAATGAACTAACTGTAAGTATGTTGTTTCCGTATAATTGGGTGTCTAAATTAGCTTTATTTAAAGCCGCTCTCCTATAAATACATGGCATACATTTTCCACACTGTTCAGTACCAATTTTTATTGCCCAGTGTTGTTTTCTTCCTCTTTTGCCACAAGAAACAGACTTTTCATAAATTCCATTTAGGACATTTTGATTTGTACAATTAGTAAACATTTCTCCTTTGGTTTTAGATGTATAAGGATTTTCGATAATCATACTTAAACCACAATTATTTAGAAGTTTTTGTATATTATCAATCACAAACGGATGTGTCGTTCTTGTGCTCAAAGAACTTACTCTTGAAGGTGTCAATGGATAATTTATTGAAATTGTACCATTCTCAGGAATTATTAATTTATTCGTCGTACTCAAATAACATCCCAATCCGATAAAGAATAAAGATCTACTTCTATAATTATTTTCTACTTTAACATTTTCAAAATTTTCGTTTTTACGATTTAATGCTAATTTGGATTGTATCCAGTATATTTTATCAATATATTTTTCTTTTAGATAGTTATACAATTTTGATTGATCTCCATTTGGTCCAGATGACTTATAATCGAAATGAGATACAAATAACATTTTCTCATCATTTCCTAATTTCTCTAATTCGTCAATAACTCCAATTAATGAATCTAATCCACCTGAAAACAGACTAACAGATTTAATTTTTTCTTTTTCATAACTATTAATATTTCTTTTCCACCTTCCTTTTTTAGGAATAAAATAATTCCTTTCTATATTCTTAGTAAATGTGATACTCCAATTGTCTCCAGTTAAAAAATTTAATATTTGCTCTAATAAATTTTCATTACCCTGCCAATTAGATAAATTATAAACTGGAAATTCAACCTCTAATTCTCTAGCCCAACCATCGTAAGAGTAAATCTCTCTGTTAAATAAATTATCTACACCATATACAATTGCAGAAATCAAGAAAAAATCAAATTTTACGCTTCTAAAATCATTAGTAAAATCGAATACTTTTACATATTGATTAAAAACTAAGGATATTTTACTGTCAACATTAGCAGAATTTTTATAACAAAGTTTTATATCTGAAAAATTACCATATTCTGCTTCAACTATTTCTACTGTTACTTTCATAATTATTCAAATACTGTTAAAATATCTTGTTGAATATCTTTTATTAAATTATCCGCTTCATTTGAACTCCAATCAATATTTTGCAGAAGCCTGTTTTTTTGAATACCGCCAACCCTTTCAATAATGAAATTTTTAATTTGTCGAAATAAACTATTACAATCTGCTTCGTTTTTATCTTTAATAAGTTTCTCATAAAACCATTTAGATAGTAATTCATTAATGTAATATCCAAAATATTTGATTATTATTTCTTCGGAGGAATGAGAATTAAATTCATTGGATAAATTAACCTGAATTTCATCAATTGAATCTGCATCAGCTATTAATTCTTCAAATAATAATCTTGATGCTTCTTTAGCTGCATTTTCATCAATAGTTGAAGCTGTTCCTGAACAATATTCGATTAAATGATTAATTATATCTGCAACAGATTTGTTTTCGATATCCGTTAGACCTGTTGACTGTAGAGTTTCTCTAATATTGTATCCTGAACCAGTAAATGTAGAAAATAAACCACCTAATTTTTTTGCAGTTTTAATTCCTCCTTTTCCACCTATTTTTGAACCTCCTCTGCCTGCTTTTGTAGCTCCTCCAAGAACATTTACAAAATTTTTAAGTATTCCTTGTAATTTTGGTGTTTGTAAAGTTGAAGAATCGCAACTGGTTGTCATAGCAGAACTCAAATCTCCCCAATTAGGAATCATTGATTTATTTGCATCTGAAAATGATTTTGATGTACCCATACTATTTTTTTATTTTAAATGCTTTACTTGCTTTGCTTTTCCCATCTTTAAAATAACTCGTAAGAAATTCTCCAAATGTAGGACGATTACTATAAGCCTGTAAAGCTAACCCAATAGCTGCTTCAATATTAGAGGAATCAATTACTTTTAATGACTCCATATAGTAATATGGTGTGTTATCAATATTTTCATCCATCATGCAATTAAAAATATCATAATATCTTTTTTCCTTTTGGTTCTTCTTCAAATTACCACTTAATAATAGAAAGAAACTCTCTTTTTCAATTTCAGTAAATTGCATAAACTGTTTTTGAATCAAACTTTTTGTAACAGATGGTGTCATTCCATCAATGAGTAATTCGTTAAATAATTTTTTTACGATTTGTGGAACTATACTTGAAGCAGTTATAGAACTTCCTATTTTATCTCTTGAAATCCAAAAATAATCCCTTAAATCAATTTGAGATAATTGTGGCTCTACCTGAATCCATTTTATAACTTTAGGCTTACACCAATCATTAAAATCAGATTTTAAATTTGATAAACTTTCTTCACTTGTTTTGTCAATACAGTGTTTCTCTATTTCTTTTATTTCGTCAGGTAATCCATCTTGATTTATCTGCCATTCAAATAATTGTTTGAAAAGTTTTAATTCTGAATATTCTAAAATCATAAGTTTAGCTAATATGGCATCATTAAAATTACTTAATGATGCCACATCTGCTAATCTTTGTCTTAAAGTATAAGTATTAAGAAATCTCTTTATTTGTCTTGGATTTCCATATAAACTTTGAGTAATTAACGGTACTAATGAAGGAATTGTAATAACATTTGCTTTCACCTTGTCAAAATCAACCTTTTGTAAAATTTTTTCAAAATTTGTCAAACCAAATGCAGAATATCTATCAGTTATTCTAAATTTTTGGAATTCTGAATGAACCATTTTGAAAGAGGTTTCGTCTAATTCTCTTTTACAAATTAGCATCGAAATGTAAGTTTCAACTTCGGGTTCAGATAATTTTGGTAATGAATAAGGGAGTTGAATCAATTTTTCTAAATAGTCATCAATAATTCTATTGTTGTCCTCTTCAATTTGACTATTGTTTTTGTATTTATGTTCAATTGCGTGTTTAACTATTCTTGGGTCTGCACCAATAATAAAGGCAGTTTTTGGAACATTTAAAAATAATTTAACTGCTTCAAGGTTCTCAATAATTCTTTCAGGAGTGCATCTATCTAAATCATCAATTATAACAACTAATCTTTTGAATTTTGTAGCGTCTAATAATTCAATAAAATCATTTCTGAATTCTGCAACTGCATTAGTTTTGTCTTTTTTATCAGCTTCTATATCATCTTTTGTAAGAGATTTAAAAAACTCTTTACCCTCATCTGATTGTAATTTTTCAATTAATTTTTCAGGACTATCTGCTCCCCATTCGGACAATTTTTGATATGCAAAAGGAAGCAAACTTAAACCACCAGTAAAATAAGCTGAAACTGCAGGTAATGCAACATTTTTTAAAACCATTCCAGCTCCTCTCATCCAGTCAATTGACTCCCATAATTTTTTAGCTTTTTCTTTTACAGCTTCTTTTACATTTTCTGCTAATTTCTTGTTGTTTTCTAATTCTTTTAAAATAGCATTTAATAATGCCGCTTTTGCATCATCATATCCCTCAAATGTCCAACCATTGAAATAAATACAAAGAGTTTCATTTTCTATGAAATTATCACTATTGTCCTTTTCGTCAAACTTATCTTTAATAATCTGTAAAATGCTCGATTTTCCGCTACCCCAATCTCCGAATACACCAATACTAATAGGCAAAATACTATCGTCTTTCACAACATCAATTAATAAATTTGCGTGTACTTTAAATCCTAAAAGGTCTTCGGATGTTTCATTATCACTCCACATAAATATATTTTATAATTTGATACTGTAATATGATTTTTTTTTGATTTTAAACTAAAAACATAATTTGTCTAATACTTTTATAGACTTTATACTCTTTTCATTTACTAGTAATAAATAAACTTTTTAAATTTCAAACTAAGTTATATTTTCTATGATAAAATATATCAAAGATTAATTCTGAACAGATTCTAACATTTTGCCTTTAATTAAGATATTAAATAAAAACAATTAGAAAAGTTAAAGAAATTACTGCTATTTGAATACTATTGGTATTCTTTGCTATTTAATTGATGAACTAAAAGATTTAACTTTGTTATTTTTTAGATCAGCCAAAAAATCTTTCAAAAAAAATTAGAAATTTTATTTAAATTAATACTTCAATGCAAATTCATGTTTTTCAGCGGGATAAGTTGCAGTATAATCTGCAATTCAATTAGTTTTTACAATTTTAAATTTTGATTATCAATAACTTTTAAATATTCTCTGTTGACATATTATTACTAATTTTAAAAAGCACCAGTTTCACATTTAATAATTTTATTTTTACTGTTTAATGTAAAAGTTAAAGTTGAGTTTGAACCAGAATCAATAAAATAAAATTTAGATTTTCTATCGACAACATCATATTTATATAAAACCAACTTATCTTCTCTTTTCAAGCTTGGATTATTTAAATCTAGTTTTATAGGTTTATTAATTATTTTTAAAAATTTATTACATCTCAATTTTAAGATAGGTAAATCATTAAATAAATTTAAATTATTATATAAATATATTGTATCCGTTTTTTTATTACAAATAGAATAATGTTTCTCAAATTTTTCTGAAAATACACATTTAAGTAATTTGTCATTATCATTTAATGATGTATTTGATTGAAAATATGATATAACAATCATTGAGAAAATAAAAAATATTTTTTTCATATACTAGTTGTGTTTATTGTTATTTTGTTCAATTATTGGAGTTGGCATAAGTTCTTTAGGTTTTTCCTCAATTATTTGTTCCGTAACTTCTGGATCGAATTTGTTTGTTGATCCTAAGTATGCTTCACCATTTTTATCTCTAAGCCATATTGCAAACTCAATTGCATCACCTGTTTCACGCATGTCACTACCACCATCATGAAGACCATCCATTTCATCTCCATAATGACCCATTTCATGAATTATCAACATATATAATCCTAAATAAGCTTTTAGTTTATCTTGTACATTACAATCACTATCTTGCGAACTTAAGATGTCTTCAACATATTTCAAAGTTGCTTCGTTTAATTCAATGCTGTTAGTTTGCATGTTAGTGTAGCCATTAGCCTCAAGCAAGCCTCCAGGCTGTTTTTTTGACACAATATTTGGACCTTTCCCATTTGTTAAAATTTCTGCTAAAACTTTTTCAGTTAAATTCCCCGGTCTATCCGCATGTCCATATTCTCTTGTGTTATTAAATAGTGCTTCTTTAATAACCTTATTCTTCATTATGTCAGATTTAAGGTTATTTTTTATATATTTTGTTATATTAGGATATTTTTTCGCAAAAGCAGCACTTATGACAAAGTTCCCATCAGGATCAAGCATATTAACAGGGTTATCAAAAGCATAATTATAAGGAGATTTATCTGGATACATACTTGCCAAATTATCCAAATTCATCCATCTTCCCAATGCAGGGTCATAATTCCGTGCACCATAATCATACATGTTTAACTCAATCTCATTCTGCCATTCCTTACCGTTGTATTTATAATTGAAACTGGTCAATATCGAACTACTACCTACTGGTATAATCTTCATTTTCATTTCTTCCTCCTCCTTAACATAAGCTTTGATGTCGCTATTATAATTACTGTGTTTAAGCCCAAAAGGATAGTAATGATTTTCTTCAACAACTTTAAGAACGCCGTTGCTTGGATCGATACCATAGCTCATACGAATATTTCCCAAATGATCAGTGTAGTTGTACACATAATTAAAGACATCGTCTTCGGTTTCAATAGGGATAATTTCAAATTTATTGTTTTTATAACGAATGTGTGATATGTTTACATAGCCTTCAGCTGTAGGGAAAAATTGCAATCCTTTGTCTTTATACTGAAATCCATCCAAATAATCAGTTAGTACTTCACCATGAATGGTATCGTTTACTACTTTTCGCAATTTTCTACCTGTTGCATCGTAAAAGTAATGAATAATTCCTTTGGCTCCAAAATCTATTTCAGTCGGCAAGTTTAGATGATTATACACTATATTTTCAATACCTTTATTTGTGTCTATTTTCATGTTACCATTACTATCATATTTATAATCATCATTAGAATCTAGAGGATCAGTTGCGGTATCATCATTAAAGCCATTGGGGTCAATAGTAACATCGGTTACTTTAACCAACTGGTTAGAATCATTCGGATAGGCATAGGTTAAATTATCAATTCGCAACGTTTGCTGTTGGTCGTCTAGGGCACCATTGCGTTGCAAACTCATGATATTTCCGTTTTTATCATAACTCATACTCTCGTTGTAACTGTTGGTAATACTAACTGGAGCATCGGGTTTTTGATAGAACGAGTTGGTCAAGCGATTTAGATTATCGTATTGGTACCCATATTTACGTCTTACATTGTCACTACTTGTTCTCCAATAGGTCTCCGAAATATTACCATTAAATAGGGCTTTTACACTTCCCGAAACATCATTATCTACTTCATCATAATTGATCTTAAAAGCAAATAAATCCGTCGGTGCATTGGCATTATTTAGATTATTGATGTCATTAATGTTTTTTAGCCAACCTCTGATATTGTAGGCATAATCTACTTTTTGCAAACCAGTACAATTCACAACATCAGTTCCACCCACATTTTTACTGATGAGTTTGCCTAATTCATCATACACATTGTGAGACAACAGTTCTTTAACGCCACCATTAACCGTATGGAAATGCTTTAGTAATCTTCCTTGTGGGGTGTATTCAAATTCTTCACGAACTTTTACTTGATTAGAATCATTATCTTTTCTATGTAAGGTTACAGCATATAAAACTTGACCTACAAAATTATATTTAGTTTCTACATTGGTAAAACCACCCAAATAGTTTTGGCTGTAAGTTGCAAGTGTTCTAGCTTTATTATCATAAAGCAAATACGATAGTGTGGCTCCTGTTTCATTTTCATCGGTAAGCACTCTAACCCAACTGCCTGTTGCTATGCCTTTGGTATTTGATAAAACAGGTTCGCCATAAACACTTTGAGCAAGAGTTATACTGGAGTCAAGAAATGAGTAATCATCATAATAATTAATTGTGAGTAATTTATAGTTACTAGTTGGAGTAACGTTACTTGAATAAATATTTACAATAGAATCAATATTGGAACCTGTTTTAGTTTCATAAAGTTGTGCATTGTAGAGGTTGTAATTATTTTGATAATTTGATCTTGTTTTGCTTTCCATTAGCACATCATAATACAACCACGCTGTATAAGCTACTCTTCCATAGACATCATATTTAGTGATTAACCATCCTGTATCTGTTCCTCCAAATGGAGTAAAAGCTGGTCCAGTAGCTACCACGCGGTCTAATTTGTCATACACTATGTATTCCCATTGTTTGCTAGGTAGTTTTTTTTCTACTAATCTATTGCGATAATCGTATTTGTATTGATAACACAAATTGTCTAGTATATTTTGCGAAATGCCTTGAGTCAAATCAACTTTTGGAGGAATCACATAGGTTAGGTTATCGTATTTATCATAAATGTAATAGGTTTCATGAGCCACACTACTGTTGTACGTTCGTTTTAAGACAACCTTACCCTGAACATCTTTAAATTCTTCTGTGGTATTATTCAATCCATCTGCTTGAACCCAATTTTCGTCTTTGGTAATGGTTTTGTACAATTTGTTTTCTAAATAATAACCATTATCCACTAAAGCACTATCATAAAGATTGGTTGAGGAATTCCAACTAAGGACAACGTTAAACATTTTAACCTCATTTGAATTATTGGTTTGATAATCAAACTTAATAGTATGATCATTATCATCGGTATCATGCCCAATCCAAGAAGCTCCTGGGGCTGCTTGTTTTAATACTCTATTAAGCGGCGAAGCTTCAAAAAACTTTTGACTGTAAGGATTTTGTCCATTATAGTTGGTAGGTAACATTCCAACAGAAGTTCCATCAGAATAATTCAAGGTATTACTGAGTCCATTGTTATCAAATGCTAAACTTCCGTTAGCACTTACATAGGGCAAATACTCTTTAGTTTGTCTGCCAAATGGGTCATATTCTACATGGGTAATAATGTCTTTACCTGTATTAGATTGTTTACCTGCAACCGATTGAACAGGTCTTCCCAATCCATCATAATAGGTTACTTGAACTGTGGCAACAGTATCAGCAGGATTAGAAATTGAAGTAGTTGTTGGTTTTTTATACGTAGTAACTTTAGTATAATTTTGACTCTGTGTTTGTCCAATTGATAGTATTGGAAACAAAACTAAAATATATAATAATTTCTTCATGGCTATTAGTTTTGTGGTTTATAATTACGGTCAAACTCTTGAACGATATTGCCATCGTTATCCCGAATGGCTTTTAACTGATGTGAGGCATCATAATCATAATAAATTACTTTACAATTAGACGCCACAATACTTAAAATCTGATTAGTGACCGCGTCATAATTATAAACCGAAATCAACGCTTGCGGATATTGTGTGATAAAAGCACAGGCATTACTTAAATTGGGCTGTGTTGGAATATTTAATATAGCAGAATAATTTTCAACTTTTGCCACTACTTGATTTAAAGCATTATAAAAATACTTGGTTTTAGTACCATCTTTTAATGAGACTACAGTAGGATTACCCTTTACGTCGTATTCAGAAAAAACAACTCTGTCTTCCAAAGGATTATTGCCTTTAGAGGTTTGGATTATTTCAGTTAGTATCTGAGTATTATTGTTCCAAGAATTATATAAAGTACGTTGTGTAGAAAGCAAATCGTTGTTTTCATATTGTTGAACTTGAATTGGTGAAGCAATACGATTTTGATCTACTAAAGTAGTGTAAGCATGTACTTGACTATTAGTCAACCCACTTAAAGAAATTGCATCAGTGGGATAATAGTTTTTAGTCTTTAAAATTCTACTATTATCACTTGTAGTGACAGTAGTTTCAATTGGGAGACCTCGCAAAGCTCCATAAACATTACTTTGAGTTGTAATTACTTTCTTAACATTAGTAGGATCTGGGTAATCAGAAAAATTAAATGATAGTTCTTGTTCCAACCCATAAAAATCATAATTATAGTTTGGCATTTCGCATTGACTGAAATAATAACTTTCAGTAATAGAATTCAATTTAGTGTTAAATGATTTAGTAAGATATGCTTTGATGTAATAATTTGAAGAAATCATCATTGGGTCATTTATACCATTATAAAACTCTAATACTTCATATACTTTTCTACCTACTATATTAATGTATGATTTATTAACTATTTGATCAATATTCTCATAATTATAATCTTTTTGTTTTTTCTTGTAATACCTAGTACCTCGTTTCTCAAAATCAATTTCTTGAACTAAATCTCCACTTATTATATTTTCATTGTTTAATTTGTTGTAGAATCTATTTGTTGAAATATCTGTTGGATATTGAGGTGCAGATAATGGGCTTAATTGATTTCCAATCTCAGGAACAATTTTGTTGTAAATTTTTTGTGTGCCTCCATTTTCGAAATCATCACCTCCATAACTAATTGTTACAAATGGATAAACCGTTCCATCTGTTGCAGAAAATGAATTTTGAACTGCATTTGAGTTGATATAACTGTAATAGGCTTGATCAGTCCAAAAATTGACAACACAAGTTGCATCAGGATTATCCGTTGATTTATGTTTACCACGATAATTTGACATTCCATAAGTTATTAATCTTGGTATAGATTCAAATGGGACATTTTCTGGATTTAAATAAGTATTTACTTTATTTACGGGAACATAATAATATCTTTTTACAGTTGCAACCACATCAGGAGCCGTTTTATCAATCACTCTTTTAACCCTAACTCCTTTGCCATCTACCACTCTATAACTTGTAAATAAATCGAAATTAAATCTCACATTTAGAGGTGAAGAGGTGCAATAGGAAGTTGTATTTAAAAAAATCACACTAACCCTATAGTTTTTGTTTTTTAGGAATGTAAACGGAAATATTGCTGTTCCTCCTTGGTAACCTATTTGTTGATCAAAAGTTGTAATATTAGTTTGACTACTTTGAGAAGATAAATCTTCAATTATTAGTCTTGTCTTTAAATTATGGTTTGGTAAAGCACAAATACTATCTCTTGATAGAACAACTTCAATATTTACTAACTGATCTTCAAAAATTGGATCTAAATTATACCAATGTTCAAAATCAACGTCATATCTTGGCACATGATTATTTGTTAAATCAGCACCTGTAGTACTAAGTATTGCATTACCTGTGTAATGAGTATACACTTTTTCTTTAACAGGTATTCCTTCATATTCAAACTCGGTAAACCCTTTTGTTGGATATATAATTCTCTTTAAGGTTCCTTTCTTTGCATATTGAAAATTAGGCTTCCTTTTTGCTGTTAAGTAATTGTAGTTAGAATTGTTAAAAGTATTAATATTCAATTGTGGTAATGAAGAAATATTATCTTCTTCACCATTATAATATCCATAGTAATCCTGAGCATAGGATAACCTATCTGGTAAACCTTCTATATCATCATAAACAAGACTGTATTCTTCATATTTATTTTGCAACCCATTAATAATTGCAATATTCTTATTTATTGATACTTTGCTTAAGAAAAAACGTTTACTAAAAGAACTAGACTGATCAGATCCTAAATATTCAAAATCAACTTCTTTTATAATTGATAATCCATTTTGAATATTTATTTTGTTTAATATTTTATGAGAATTCCCTAAGTTTTTATTTTCTGACATAAAATCCACATAAAATGGAGTATCAGGACTATATATTTTTTTCAAATATTTGCTACCACCTTGTCTTGTTGTAACAACAATTTCTTCTGTTTTTTCAGATGGTAGTGGAGGTGGACTACAATCGTAATTAGTCTGAGTTGAGTATGTCATAATGCCATAATTCCTCGATTTGGCTATTGTATTTATTGCGCCAACTCCTGCATCATATTCAAACAAGATTGTTCCATTTACTGGATGTTCAATTTTTGTCAAATAATATGCTGTAGCCATACCACAGGAAGAGCATGGGTTTGCACTTGTTCCGACTTCAGTTTCAATAGCATTAGCACCTCCGAAATAATATTTTACACCATCTGGTGTAGTAATAATAAACTCCTGATTATTTAATAAAGTTCCTACTATAGTTATTTTTAATTCTGAATCATTTTTTACCAAAGTAGGTTGAAAATTATTATCTAAGAAGAAACTACCTGAGAAACCATTAAAGTTGAAATTAAAAATATCAGCCTCACTATCAAACATAGGATTTTCAATAATATTAATAATATTATTGGCTGCTACCGTACCATCTTCTCCTGAATTAGCTGGAATATTATCTAAGACAATTCTGTTAGATTGACCGTATAATTCATCGGCTAAATCATTTATTGTTCTTGTAATAACACCACCAGATCGAAGCACCCAGTTTATTCCTGTCCAAGTACACGATTGGTCTACTTTAACTCCACTTCCGGAATACTCTAGAGAAATAGGTAAACTTAAATTACCAGCTTTATATTCATAAATTGGGATATTAGCATTGATCATCCCTGTAAATTCATTAACAGGGATATCTCCATACTTGGTCATCTCAAACGAATGAGGTGATGGTGGAGTGAAATTTGGCAATGCTACATTGTTATTTGTTGGACTTGAAGTAGTACTCTGACCACTAACCAATCCAAAATTCAATAAAATGACAAGTATTGTTATATATCTAACTTTCATATCTAAATTCATTAATTCTTAGTAATTCCTTTAATAATCTTTACCCCTTCTGAGGTTTCTTTACCTTGGTAGTTGGTTTTGAGGTTCACAATATAAATTCCTTCGGGAACTGTGCTCAAATCTACAGGAACCGTTTTACTATTGATTTCAAAAGTTTGCAACACGCGTCCTGCCAAATCAACAACTGTGGCGGTTCCGTTGTCAAACTCATACCCAATCACAATATTTGTAAACCCTTGAGTAGGATTAGGCGAGGCTTCCAAGTTCAGTTTGACTTTCTCTGGTTTTTGCTCGTCTTTGAGCTTAACCACCCAAAAGTCATTTTGTCCAATGGCACTATTTTTATCTCGTGAGGCTTTCGCATTAGAAGTCCCTGTCATTAAATACCCTCCATCTCTAGTTTCAATTACTTTTTTCAAGATATCAGTTCCATCACTTCCTACTATTGCGCTCCATAGTTCTTCTCCTGAGGCACTCACTTTCAAAGCAATAAAATCATCAGTGCCTTTTTTCATTTTTGGAGCTGCTTTCGAGTTTTTACCTTTGGCTTTGATACTCATTTCTCCTTGAGCAAATCCTCCCAATAACAACGTATGGTCTTCATTCTCTACCAAAGAAGTTAGTACATCAACCTTTCCAAAATTGTAGGTTTGTTGCCAAAGCATTTTACCGTTTTCATCAAGTTTTACTACCCAAAAGTCCGTACCATTTTCATTACTCTTGCTTTTCTCATTGCTAGTTTGTGAGTTGGAGTTACCGCCCAATACATATCCTTTATCATAGGTTTGATACACCACATACAACTGGTCGTCTTGATCACCGCCAATGGTTTTTTGCCACTCAACAGCGCCTTTTTTATCTATTTTGACCACCCAATAATCTCCAATACCTTTATTATTTTCAGTTTTAGTTCCAGATTCAGGTGAGTTAGAATAACCACCTAAAATATAACCACCATCTTTAGTTTGCGATACACTGCGAAGCTCGTCACTATACAGGCCGCCATACGATTCTTGCCACTCTATTTTTCCCTTAGAATCTAATTTTACCACCCAATAATCTAAATTACCATAACTCTTTGCCGTTTTTTCATCACTCGTTGTGGTCTTTTTTTCAACAGGTTCAGAGCTGCTAGAACCTGCTACTAGATAGCCTCCGTCCGTAGTTTGCAAAATACTTTGCAACTTATCTTGTCCACTGCCACCAATAGTTTTTTGCCATTCTTGAGAACCTGTAGCGGTGAGTTTAATAATCCAAAAATCTTCACCACCTTTGGAGTCCGCTTCCTTATTAAATCCTTTATTAGAACTAGAAGTTCCTGCTAAAATGTATCCTGCATCTTTAGTAAGCGCAATACTTTGCAAAAAGTCGCTACCTAAACCGCCAAAATTCTTTTGCCAATCCAAATCGCCATTTTCTTTCATCTTCCAAATCCAATAATCCAAATCGCCATTATTGCCTTCGGTTTTGTTTCCTGTCTTTTTAGACAGCGAACTTCCTGCTAAAATAAATCCGTAATCGGGTGTGGGCTTGGCATCCATTAAATAATCCGAATGCTTACCGCCATAGCTTTTCTCCCATTGTACTTTTTGGGAAAATAAAGCGGTACAGCTACTACTCAAGGTAACTAACAAGCTGAGTTTGATTAAGTGGTACTTCATAGATAAAAAAGGGTTATATTAAATTTTATAAAAATATTTTATTGTACTGGTATTGGTATTATCTAATTATTATTTTTCTATCAAAATGTGAAATGATTTTAGACAAAATGGAAAACTAACTAAAAATCAATTTGCTGACTATGTAAAAATGTACTCTTGTTATCAATTATTGACTTTAATTTTAAAAACTATAATGTTATAAAATTTCTTTTTGATACCTAATCTTAAAAGACACTTCATCTGCTTGTTTTATACTTTATTATAGTTCAATAATCAAGTTTTAATTACCAATCGTTTTATTTCAAATGTATAAGAATTAAAAAAATAAACAGGTAAGCAAAAAGTGTACATTTTTAATTATTTTTCAAATCTAACACAATCGTTTTTTACCCATACACGTAGTTTTACGTGTTTTTTATTTTTCTCAAACATATCCGTTTGTGTTTGAGCAAAAAAATATTTTCCCTATGAAAACTCCTAATCAATTCTAGGAAAAACCCTAATGCTTATTTCAAGAAAAATCACTACACGATTTTTTTATTTTGCCACAAACCTAAAGATTGAACTTATACTAATTTTACACTTTAAGTGTAAATAATGTTAAAATAAAAGTTTCAAACATATTGCTTTATGTAAAACAAAACAATCCGTATTTACACGGATTTTTTGAGATAATTTTTAATCGAAAACCAATCCGTATATGCCTATAAAACAAATAATTCTTTGAATTAAATTGTTGTTGACTAATAGATTAATGTTTTTTAACGAACAGATTTAGACTTTTAAAAAGTTATAATATCATTTTTCTAAAAACATCTTCTAAATCATTGTTGTAGCTATTTTCATTTTTAAGTTGCTCATCTGTTTTGCCGTTTGTCATATCCCATATTTTGGCATTAATTCCAAGAGAAATTAAAAGTTGTATTTTGTTTAAAATTATCTTTACAGCATTTTGGCTCATATCAGGAATTATAAGAACGTTGTGACCAATTAAAGGTTTCAATTTATCATTTGTCAAACCATTAATACCGCCATAAGCTACCCAGACATAATGAGGAAATAAAATATAGCCTACAATGGCTGTTTTTTCACTTTCTGTTAGCACGATTATTTTTTTTGATTTAATGGTATCATAAACCAAATGTTCACCAAATAAACAATTAAAATAACCCTGTTCATTTTTGTAGGGAACTTTAAATTTATTGGTTCTTTTACCATTTAGATCGTAATAAGCGACTTTTACTTTTTGTACTTTTAAATTAGAGTTGATACTCCAAAACAATACCCCACTATCTCGACTTGTTCCTAAAGCATAAGTTTGTTTTGCATCTTCTGTTTTTTGGTTGCCGTAAGTCTTTCGTAAATACTGCAAAAGATTGTTTTCGGGAATGATTTTGTAGTAATCCCAAATAATAGATTCATCAATGAACTTTTGAGAAATGGCTTGATTTAAAGAAATCTTTTGCAACTCGTTTTGAGTTTCTTTTTGTGGCATCAAATAAACCGATTCAAATTTATTTTGTGTATCGTTCCAAAAAAACTCGTTTGAATGCTCATCGATGTATATCGTTGGGGGTAATGTTGTTTTACCACAAGAATGACAATAACCATAAAAATCATTTAGATTTTTATAGTTTACAAATTTACCATCTGTATTTTTTTTGTTACAACAAGGCGTAATTAATTTATAATTTCGTTTGATGTCAAAAACAAGCTTAATTTCTTTTTTTTGTAACATTTTTTAAAATATTTTTTTGCAACCTGCAACTTGCAACTTTTATAAAAAACCTTGCAAGGCATTAATTTTACTATATCTTCAGGGGTTTTCACTCAAAAAAACGAGTTGCACAACATCTTATTTTTTATGCTTTTTGTGGCTTTTTGTTTTTTTATAGGAGCAAAATTATTTTTTAGCAGTTAAGTTGTTTTTAAAACCCTGTGCAACTCGATTTTTTTGTTAAAATCTTTGTTAAGCATTGATTTTATTATATCTGCAAAGCTTTTTTTTCTTGGTTGCAAGTTGCAGGTTGCACAAATTAATTTTTCCATTTTCTTGATATTGTTGATTTATTCAATCCCGTAATGGCTACAACATCTTTTTGAGTAGCATTGTTTTTAATAGCCATTTTTATAATGTCATCTATGTTTGTTGTCCTTTCTTTTTGATGTATGTTTTCTTCTAAAACAATTTTGAAATTTGTAAAATAAAACTCCAATATGTTAATTGCAATTTCAATAGTTTCAATACTGATTTTACTCTGAAAACTTTGTCTTTTTGAATTTAAAATTAGATGTGTTAAAAGGGCTATTTTATGAATGTTTATAAGCATTTTTGAAATATACTCCTTGCTTAAATCATTGGTTGTATTTTGGAGATTAATTAAATCTTGAGAATAATCAAATAGACGTTTGTGTGCAATAGTTTCAATCTCTATTCTTAAATCGTCCATTTCAAAAGCATTTTCAATTTCAGTTCTATAGTTTAATAGGTTGATTAGTGAATTGGAATAGTTTTGAAAAACATCATTTGAAATATCATTAATTGATAATTGATTGTTTACCGTTAGCTTATTAGTGAATAATATTCTATCAATAAATCCACTTTCTATATTTCCATCAGCAAACAATTTGGGTACAAATTGATGTTGAATAGAACCCAGCAAGGTTGGATATGATTTTTCGATTCTAAAACTTTCTGTTGTTTTACGTGAAATATCGATATATTTATTGGTATTTCCCTGTAAAAGGAAAGTTCGCCAAGCTGTACCCTCTGTACTTTTTTTATTTGCCATTTTCTCAATTAAAAAATAAAGTTCATCAATAAAAATTCCGATAGAATAGGTGTTTTTATAGTGGGTATAAATTGCGGATTCAATGGTAGCATCTTGAATAAATAATTGCTTTCTATCTATTTTTTCCAGCTCGTCTAGTTCTACATTATCTTTTTTGAACTCTTTATATTTTTGATTGTCATACTTAACTAAAGGTTGTGTTGCTAAATCCATTGCAGGGGATTTACTATCTCCACGACTTCCAATAATGGCAAAATACAAGTTAGAATAATTAACATATCCCATTGCTTTTATAGAAAATGCCAGACCACAAGCATTACTAAAAGCAAATAGTATCGAACTAAACAAATATTCTTTGGGGATTCTTTTTAATTCAAAAGCTTGGCTTATTAAATCTTTGATTTCTGTAGGCATTTTAGATAGTATTTGCTCCAACTGACAAACCGCAATTTCTTTATTGGTTTTAAAAGCATTTTCAATTTTACAATCAATATCTTTTAGGTTGTTTATTTGCATCGCTATTGATTTTTAGAGATAGAATTTTATTCTATTGGTTATGTTAATTAATTATTTTTTGTCAAAAAAAGCATTGCAATACAATTGCAATTTTTACTCAATTTCATTGCAAGACAATTGCAAGACAAATTTCAAGGGTTGATTTTGCTAGGCTTTTGATGTATTAACTTTAAAATTTTATTTAATTCTTAATTGCAATTGTTTTGCAATATCATTGCAATGATTCTTACTTGTACAGAATTTACTATTTGATAATTGATAAGTTTTTTAGTAAGCAAATTGATATTTTAAAATACACGATTGATTATATTCAATTCTAAATCAATCCATACAAACCCTATAAAATAAGGGATTTTTTAACTATTGAATTGATGGTTTTCAATCGGCAATAAATCCATAATCAATCTCTGATTCATATGAAAAAAAACATTGCAATAGCATTGCAATTTTTATTGAAAAGCATTGCAATTATTTTTGAATTTCATTGCAATACCATTGCAATGGCTTATTTTATTGATGTTTTAAGAATTGATTTGTTTTGTTTTAAACAAAAAACACTTGCAATACCATTGCAATGATTTTTTGAAATTGCAAAACAATATTTTTAGCTGTTTGATTTATTGATTCAAATGTTTAACAGCTTGTAGTACTTCGCTTTTTTTGTAATACACTCTATTACCCAATCCTAAACTTTTAAGTTTACCCGATTTGGTGTGCTTCCAAAGTGTTGTTTTGTTAATAGATAAAAGTTTGCAAACTTCCTCTCTTGTTAGAAGTTCGCTTTGTGGCTCATCATTAGATTGATTTGCTGTTTTTTGAGGTTGCAATAGTGGTTTAAGTGCCTGTGCAAGTTCCTCAACTGTAATGCCGTTTAATAAAATTGGTGCATTCATAGTACTTATTTTTTTATGATTTATAAGTACAAAGGTGTGTCTGTATGAATGCCCATTTTAGACCTTAATTTTCCCTTTTTGGGGAAATAAACCCCAATGAATTAGGATAAAACACTTTCAAAGACAATATTGAAGTTGTTTTGTCTTTGTGTGCTGTAACTTTTAGTAAGTGATTTTAATTTTGAATAAACACAATACTCGTTATATCTTTTTTCTGTAATTAGTTTAAAATCTGAAAATATGATTTTCATAAAATCATTGTCTTTGTGATAATAGATAAGTTTTTCTTTCTCTAATCTCTTTTTAAGATAGGAGTAGTCCGTATAAAAATCTAAAATATGTTTTTGATATTCTATAAAGTAATTATACACGGCTTCACTTTTAAACAATGATAAAACAATATTTGGATTGATTGAGTGATTTTCGTCAGATGTAATACCTAATCCTGTATAATCTATATAATTGTCAGTATATAATTTTCGATGCAATTTTTTAAATATTGGTGTATGGTCTAAAAGTAAACCTCTATGGTATCGTATTTCAAAATCATTAAAGTCATCTAAATCATACATCATCTCAAATAATCGAGAATTGTTAGACAACAATCTTGAAATTTCATTTACTACTTCAATTATTGCAATACTTTTTATCAGTTTAATATAGTTGTAATCTTTGCCAAGTTTTGAGAAATCAACTTTATCAAAAGCTTCCTTGAGTTCGTTTGCAAAAATCTCCTGCTCTGGATCAGTTTCATAAAAATTATAACGCTTGTTAAAAAGTGAATGCAATTCTTTTAATATTTCACTTTTTTCTATTTCATGTGTAGCCTTAAAATCATTACTCAAATACAACCGAATGGAGTTCAAAGTATCTCCATAAGTTCTTTTTTTTCTTTTACGTTTTACAAAAAAATGTTTTATTAAAAGCTCCGCTTTATCGTAGTACTTTGTGTAAAAATCGTTATATATTTTTGCGTAATCCATTGTTGATTTTAAAGGTCGTTTTTTAATGTATTAACTAACGTTATTTTTAACAATTTCCATCACAGGCGTTTTTTCTTTAGGGGTTAATTTGCTGAAATACTCTAACATTTGATACGCATTGTCATAGGTGGTTTTTCCGATATAGTTTAAAAACATTTTTTCTGTTCCGTGTGCTGTAATATTCATTAATATCGGCGTTGGAATGCGTCCATAAAAGTTTGTTGCAAACGAACGTCTACAAATGTGTGAGGTAACCAATTCGTGTTTTGGGTAGTTTCCTAAAACATTTAAGCTAATTTTTTCATCAATTAATTTACCTGTTCTCTTTGAAATCACTTTGTTTCCTGTTTTAGTTGTTACTGATTTACTACCTTTAATAGTTTGGTTAAGACCAGCTGTCTTGCAAATACTTTTAATAAACATATTAAAATATGGCAATGTTACTTTATACGGTAAACCATCTTTTATAATTTCTAAAGCTTCAGGAAGTAATGGTATAGCAACGAGTTTTCCAGTCTTTTGTTGCTTGAGTTCAATTATTTTCATAGTTCCCAAGTCTTTAATGTTTTTATCAGTTATATTTAATAAATCACCACCTCTTTGACCAATTAAACATCCTAATAAAAGCCATTTTCTAGCATTAATTAGTGATGGGTTTAATAACACTATATTTTTAATTTTCTCTTGTTCCTCTTCACTTAAAACAATGATTTGTTCGGGCGATTTATTCTCTGAAATAATTTTGATATTTTTTAATTGTGAAGAGGTTTCAATATCATTTTTATAGGCATCGTTGCAAATGGTTTTAACATTGGCGATATTTTTACCAACATAATTAATCGCATAGCCTTTACTAAAAAGCCACATTTTGTATTTTTCAATAAATTGCAAATCAATATTTTTTATTAAAATACTTTTATCATTTAAGGCTTCTTTTTGATAACGAATGATTGTGTTTTTAAATAAATTTAAAGCCCTAATACGTCCTAAACTCAATCCTGTTTCTCTTTTTTGATTGGTTTTGTATGGAGCTTCTTTAATGTATTTATCGATGTAATTGGTTAAAATATCAAGTTCAACAATGGCAACTTTATTGTTGAAAATATCAATTTGCATTTGTAACCAATCTCCTGTAAGTTCAATCCCTTTTCCAATAGCTTCATTATGAGCATCACTGATAAATAAAGCTAATTTATCTAATTTGGATTTTATGATTTTTAAATCTTCTCTACCAGTTTTGGGTAATCCTTTATCAATGCTCCAATCTTTTGCACTAATAACAAGTCCTGTTTTGCGTTTTAAAACGGTAGCTCTGTTTACAGAATAGCGAACATAAATATTGGATGTTTCGCTTTTACTTTGAAGTAAAAATTTTATCTTAGCCATTATTTTGCTTTTTACAATAAAACAAAGATAATGAATTAGTCAACATTTAGTCAACAAAATGCAAATTTAATGGAGTTTTGATGAATCTAGGTGAATTGAAAAATACGTAAATACACATAATATGAGTTGTTTAGGTATTTTTTGATTTATGCAAATAATACAGGTTGAGTCCTGATTGAAGGAAATGCCGCGCATGACGAAAAGCAGGAAAAAGGATAGCTGATAAGTTCCAAGCCTTTCGCTGTTAAGAATAAAAAAAACCATCCGAATTATCGAATGGTTTCTGTAGTATAATAAGTTTGAAAAACTAGTATCTTCCTCTGTTACCGCCACCACTGTTTCTATCGTTGTAGCTTGAACCACCGCGAGAATTACCACCACCATTGTAACCACCACCACTTGGACGGTTGTTTGAAAAAGATCTTCTTTCTCCTTCTGGTTTTGGTTCTGATTTATTAACTACAATTGTACGTCCTTCAACTGAAGCACCGTTCAATTCAGTTATTGCTTTTTCAGCTTCTTCATCGTTTTCCATTTCAACAAAACCGAAACCTTTACTTCTTCCAGTAAATTTATCAGTAATAATTTTAACAGAACTAACCGATCCGTACACTTCAAAAGACTCTCTTAAATCTGCTTCCTCAATACTCCAAGGAAGACTTCCAACAAAAATATTCATAATTATTTTTTAAAATTCCTGTCAAAGATAGGTTAAATAAAAACGTAAACTACTATGAATTAGGTTTTAATTCTTTTTTTAACACAAAAGCCATTCGAAATTCGAATGGCTTTTGTATAGTAGTATCTTAAATTCAATTAGGGAGCTGCTAAAACAGGTACTTTATAGAAGGTTCCGTATTGAAAATTTACCAATTCACCTCCGTCTGGATTTCCACTAATATTAGCGGCATTGAACTTGAAATTTCCAGAAACAGTACCGCCTGTATTTTCGGTAATCACGATTTCACCATTACTTCCTTCTACGTTCAAGACTTTGACTTTTGCGTTATTACTACCTCCTACAATCGTAATTAAATCACCAGCTTTATATCCATTTCCTGGAGACGCTACTTTTACAGATGTTACTGCACCTGATGCATTGGTGATTACAGACAATGACAAACCCGAACCCGAACCACCAGTAGTTTGGTGTGAGTTAGTGCATGTATATTGACCTCCAGACAAAGTACAATCAGAAACATAACCCGTTCCTCCTGCTGTCATTGCGGCACTCATATTTGCTACTGGACCAAAAATAAGAACCGTTTCATAACTAAGATTAACATTATTGAACGATGAGTTATATGACGCATTAGTTGCAAGAGCTGTTGTACCAAAATAATACGTTCCTTTTGCAGAGTTAGCAACATCTATGGTTACATCTTCATCTTGTGCTAGAGCTACTAATGACAATGCACCAGTAGAAGCAGACTTGTAGGCTTTAACATCAATACCTCTAAACAACAAACCATCTCTGTAGGCTTGAAAACCTGGGTTATTAAACTTAACATCCTCTTGACAAGAACTGAACAATACTAAAACTGCGATTAGGGAAGCTATCTTTTTCATTTTTAAAATTTCATTTACAATTACAAAAATAGTTTTTTTACTGAATTAGCATAGTTTTTTTAACTAAAAATCGATTAAAAACAATTTTTCCGCAAGGTATTAGTTTGAATCAAAAAGTTTTATATCTTTGCACCCTTAATTAACAGAGGTCGTGTACCTCAAAATTTAATCACAAGATTATGTCAGTAAAAATTAGACTACAAAGACACGGTAAAAAACAAAAACCTTTTTACTGGATCGTAGCGGCAGATGCTCGCGCAAAAAGAGATGGTAAATTCCTTGAAAAAATCGGAACTTACAATCCAAACACCAATCCTGCTACTATTGAATTAAACCTTGACCAAGCAGTTCAATGGTTACACAATGGTGCTCAACCAACAGATACTGCAAGAGCAATTCTTTCTTACAAAGGCGCTTTATTAAAACATCACCTAGATGGTGGCGTTCGTAAAGGAGCTTTAACACAAGAACAAGCGGATGCAAAATTAGCGGCTTGGATTGAAGAAAAAGCGGGTAAAGTAGATGCTAAAAAAGACGGATTGTCTAAAAAACAAGCAGATGCTAAAGCTAAAGCATTAAAAGCAGAAAAAGAAGCTAACGAAAAACGTGTTAATGCTGCTGCTGAAGCTGCAAAAGCATTAGAAGCTGAAGCTGCTGCTGAAGAAGCAGTAGAAGAAACTACAGAAGAAGTTGTTGCAGAAGTTGCGGCTGAGGAAACTCCAGCGGTAGAAGAAGCTCCAGCTGCTGAAGAAGCTAGCGAAGAAACTGAAGCGTAATTTAGTGCGATAATGCGTAAAGAAGATTGTTTCTACCTAGGCAAAATCGCTAAAAAATTTAGTTTCAAGGGAGAAGTTCTTATCTATTTAGATACGGACGAACCCGAGTTATATGAAGATATGGAATCAGTTTTTGTTGAATTCAACAAAAACTTGGTTCCATTTTTTATTGAAAATAGCAACTTACACAAAGGCGATTTTCTTCGAGTGAAGTTTGAAGATGTTGATGATGAAGCAGAAGCTGATGCCATTATGGGTTGCGAAATTTACCTTCCTTTAAACATGCTCCCAAAACTAGAGGGCAACCAATTCTACTATCACGAAGTTATCGGATTTGAAATTGAAGACCAACGCTTGGGCGTTTTTGGGAAAATTGTCTCCATAAACGATACTTCCGCACAACCACTTTTTGAAGTTGTTAATGGAAATGTAGAAATTCTTGTTCCAATGATTGACCAGTTTTTGGTTAAGATTGATCGAGAAAACAAAAAGGTCATTATGAATTTACCAGAAGGTTTAGTCGAAATGTACCTTTAAGAAAGTTACTTTGGTTATTTGTGTTTTTGTTTATTTGAAAAACCCGCTTCGATAAACTTTATGTCTACTTTCAATTTCAAACAATTTAGTGTTCAACAAGACCGATGTGCTATGAAAATTGGCACCGATGGCGTTTTGCTTGGTGCTTGGTGCCCTATTGACAATAATCCGTATGCTGTTTTGGATATTGGTGCGGGTACCGGAATTCTTTCGTTAATGTTGGCACAACGCAGTAATGCTGAGCAAATCGATGCTTTAGAAATTGACGAAGAAGCTTACGAACAATGTGTCGAAAATTTTGAAGCTTCTCCTTGGGGCGATCGATTGTTTTGTTTTCATGCCGGTTTGGATGAGTTTGTTGACGAACCCGAAGACGAATACGACATCATTATTTCCAATCCGCCATTTTATTCTGAAGATTTTAAAACCGAGAATTCCCAACGTGATTTAGCACGCTTTCAAGATGCCATGCCTTTTGAAGATTTAGTTGAAGCTGCGGATTTGTTATTGTCTGAAAACGGCATTTTTGCGGTAATCATTCCCTTTAAAGAAGAAGAAAAATTCATTGATTTATGTGCCGAAGTCGAATTATTTCCAGTGAAAGTTACTCGAGTAAAAGGATCGCACAACACCCCAATTGTGAGAAGTTTGTTGGCTTTTAAACGCTACGAGCTTTCAGTTTTAACGGCGGATGAATTGGTTATTGAAATCAATCGTCATGAATATACCGATGATTACATAGAATTAACAAAAGCGTTTTATTTAAAAATGTAACTAATCTGTGAGTTGCAACTCTACAGCTACGGAATAAACCTCATTTTTATTCCATTTATCATCTTTGAAATACCAGGTATCTTTATAACCATTCGAATAATCTACAGCTATTAATGGCTCATAAATAAAAGCATTCGGGTTGGTCGTATTTTCTGCATACAACTTATTTTGCTCTAACAAAGGATGTTGAATTACTATAAAAATTCCTTCTTTTGGAAACTCTATATTCCATTTATTCAAATCAATTTCTGCCACATGAGTTCCTTTTTTGGGATTCAATATAATATTTTCGGTATTGATTAATTCACTCGGTATTCCATTTTTATCAACCGAGTAAATCAGAACCATTAATTTTCTATTTTTGGCACTTGAATATACCGAAAAACGAACTTTACTCAAATAACAAACTTCTTTCTTTTCGTTTTGAAAAAATTTTGCGACCATCCCTGTTTTGCTATCCCATTGAACTCCATAACGTGTATCACCTCTATTTGCTTTACCAAGTTTTAGTTTTTGTTCAAATTTACGTTTCGCAATAACTACCTCATCGAGAGCAATGGCACTTTGCTGCAGTCTTATTTCCTGACTCATTTTAACAATAGTATCATTATATCCTACACACGTAATCTTGAAAAAATGACCAAGGTCTTTTGTGTCAACTTGAAAAACACCGAGTGAATCGGAAGTTTTGTACAATACTTTATCTTTCCAAATATTAGCATAGGATACAGGACTGTTGGTTACTTTATCTCTTAATGATATTGGTGTTTGGCTATAAAGACTACAGCTTGTAAATAGTAAAAAAAATATAAATTGTTTCATTTAAATATGGAAATTTTTATTAAAAATACTGAATTTAATCTTACCAACGTAAAAACATAAAAGACTTCAATTTAAAGATGTAGCCCTAGCCCAGATTAAGCCGGTATCCACGGAATGCAATGGAGTGATAAAGGCGAAAGCTGGAATAGCTTCAAAAAATAACAAACGTTGAACTATTTCTCAATTCTATTTTCTTACCTTTGCAAACGTTTTCGTAAAATAAAAACTTATCTAAAATGAAACCAGATTTATTTCAAGCTCCCGATTATTACTTGTTAGATGATTTACTAACAGAAGAACATAAATTAGTGCGCGACTCGGCTCGTGCTTGGGTGAAACGCGAAGTTTCTCCGATTATAGAAGAGTATGCACAACGCGCTGAATTTCCAAAACAAATTATTAAAGGTTTGGGTGAAATTGGCGGTTTTGGTCCGTACATTCCCGAACAATATGGCGGTGCCGGGTTGGATCAAATTTCGTATGGTTTGATCATGCAAGAAATCGAACGCGGTGATTCTGGAGTTCGCTCAACCTCATCGGTACAATCATCTTTGGTGATGTATCCTATTTGGAAATTCGGAACTGAAGAGCAACGCATGAAATACTTACCTAAATTAGCCACCGGTGAATTCATGGGTTGTTTCGGCTTGACCGAACCTGATTACGGTTCGAATCCGAGTGGTATGGTAACCAATTTCAAAGATATGGGTGACCATTATTTGTTGAACGGTGCTAAAATGTGGATTTCGAATGCGCCTTTTGCAGATGTTGCCGTAGTTTGGGCAAAAGATGAATCGGGTAGAATTCACGGATTAATTGTTGAACGTGGCATGGAAGGTTTTACTACTCCTGAAACGCATAACAAATGGTCATTGCGTGCTAGTGCTACAGGAGAATTAATTTTTGACAACGTAAAAGTGCCTAAAGAAAATTTATTACCCGGTAAATCGGGTCTTGGAGCTCCAATGATGTGTTTGGATTCTGCTCGTTATGGAATTGCTTGGGGCGCTATTGGTGCGGCTATGGATTGTTATGACACTGCTTTAAGATATTCTAAAGAACGTATTCAGTTTGACAAACCGATTGCTGGATTTCAATTACAACAAAAAAAATTAGCCGAAATGATTACTGAAATCACGAAAGCACAATTGTTGACATGGAGATTGGGTGTTTTAAGAAACGAAGGAAAAGCCACTACGGCTCAAATTTCGATGGCCAAAAGAAATAATGTGGATATGGCCATTAACATTGCTCGTGAAGCGCGTCAAATGTTGGGCGGAATGGGAATTACTGGAGAGTATTCGATTATGCGTCACAGCATGAATTTAGAATCAGTAATTACTTACGAAGGAACACATGACATTCACTTGTTGATTACAGGCGCTGATATCACTGGAATTCCAGCCTTCAAATAAAAGATTAAACAATAAATAAAATTGATACAAAAAGCTTCTCGAATTCGAGGAGCTTTTTTACATTTGTATAGATTATACAAATCCAAAAAGTATAGTAAATTCGTAAATCATACTAAAAAAGTCATGAACATTCAAGAAATAAACCAGTCAATATTGCATCATAAAAACCAATTATTAAATCATTCTCTTTACGAAAATGTAAAGACCATAGAAGATTTACATTGCTTTTTAGAAAATCATATTTATGCTGTTTGGGATTTTATGTCGTTGCTGAAAGCCTTGCAAAACAAATTGACTTGCACTACCACTCCTTGGTTACCTGTTGGAAATCCAGCCACTCGCTATTTAATCAATGAAATTGTAGTAGCTGAAGAAACCGATTTGGCTTTTGACGGTTCGAGACAAAGTCATTTCGAAATGTATTTGGATGCTATGCGTGAATGTGGTGCTAACACAGAGCCAATCTCCGCTTTTCTTGAAAATGTAACTGCAACTCAAAATATCTTTGTTTCGATTAAGCAAAGTGATTTACATCCTAATGTAAAAGCCTTTTTAGATTTTACTTTTCGAGTAATTGAAGAAGGAAAGCCACATCAAATTGCTGCTGCTTTTACTTTTGGACGTGAAGATTTGATCCCGAAAATGTTTACCGAAATATTGAAGAATTTCCAAAGTAATTTCCCAGAAATTAAATTAGATAAGTTGGTATACTATTTTGAGCGCCACATTGAGTTGGATGCCGATGAACATGGGCCAATGGCGATGCAAATGATTGATGAACTATGTGACAATGAAACCAAATGGAAAGAAGTGAAAGAAATTTCTATTATGGCTCTAGAAAAACGTATCGGTTTGTGGAATGCCATTGAAGAACAAATCTTGACGAATGTGGAACTGGTTTAAAAAACCAACATCCTTTAATCAACGTAACTGTTTTTAGAAACTATTTGTTATGAAAATAAAATTTCAAATTACAGTGATTTTGATTGTAACACTCTTTTTTACGAGTTGCAGCACCGAAAACAATACTGTTGTTAATCAAACACCACCCCGAAATCTAAAGTATTTAGCGCTAGGTGACAGTTATACTATTGGACAAAGTGTTTGTGAAACCTGTAGATATCCCATACAATTACAAGATAGCATCAAAAAACACGATGCTTCTATTGGCCTTTTTTCTACCCAAATTATTGCGACAACAGGATGGACAACTTCCGATTTAAAAGCAGCTATTGCTACTCAAAATCCACCCCATGATTTTGATTTAGTGACATTGTTAATTGGCGTAAATAATCAGTTTCAGAATAAACCCTTTAGCCTTTTTGAACAAGAATTTCCTGAATTAGTTAACACTGCTATACAAAAAGGAAAAGGAAAAAAAGAAAACCTTATCGTTATTTCAATTCCAGATTATGCCTATACTGCTTTTGGACAAGGTTCGATGACTATTTCCCAAGGCATCTACCAATACAATGCGTATATTGAGAATTATTGCTTGCAAAACAACATTAAGTTTGTAAACATTACCGACATTACCAAACAAGGTTTGGCGCAACCTAGTTTAGTAGCCTCGGATGGACTACATCCTTCAACCTTGGCATATAGTAAATTTGTTGAACGCCTTTTACCGAAGGCAATGAGTATTATTCAACCTTAGTGTTCATCTACAAAAAAGCATTATTTACCTCAAAAAAATAAAACTTTATAGTATTCTTTTTAGATTTGAAATAAATCTAGAGAATATGAAGCCAAATACTCAAAAAATCTTAATAAACGTTATTGGTTGTTTGGCTTTTTTGAGTATTCCAATTCTGACTTCACCCGATTTTAATGAAGGCTGGAAATTAATACACATCAGGCCTTTTCAAGGGTATTTTTTAAGATATAGCCTGTTGATATTATTGTTTTACGTTAACTACTATTACTTAATTCCTAAATTATTTTTGAAAAACAATAAAATACCATTTTTTATTGTTAGCTGTATCGGTTTTCTACTATTCATTTATTTTCCTAATAGAATAATCCCTAATGAGGTCTTTCGGCAAGTACCTGGCTTTGATCATCACCCACCTGAAAGAATTGGTCAATCCATTGTATTTTTTGATACACAAATCCTAATTTCCTATCTTTTAATGCTTTCTTTTGCTCTTTTAATCAAAATGAATCGCAATTTATCAAAGATTAAAACGGAAAAATTAAATGCCGAAGTTTCTTATTTAAAGGCCCAAATAAATCCACATTTTCTCTTCAACACCCTCAACAGTCTTTATGCATTAACGCTAGAGAAATCGAATGAAGCGCCTAATGCCGTACTAAAACTATCCAACATGATGCGTTATGTAGTCACAGAAAGTGCTGTTGATTTTGTATCGTTAGAAAAAGAAATCAATCACATTAACGATTACATTGCATTGCAAAAACTACGTATTGACAAAGAAACCAATCTCGTTGTAACTTTTGAAGGCAATCCTTCTGGCAAAATGATAGCGCCTTTAATTTTGATTCCATTTATTGAAAATGCGTTTAAATATGGCATCAACCCCGATAAAAATTCGTTTATTGAAATTGACATCAAAATTGAACGCAATGATTTTATCTTAAAAATAAAAAATTCGATTGTAAATGTATCGATTCCTGAAGAACTAAAATCGGAAAAAGGATTGGACAACACGACTAAAAGATTAGCATACATGTATCCAAACAAACATACTTTAAGCATTTCAGAAGCGAATGCTGTTTTTGAAGTAAATTTAAAAATAAATTTGGAATGATACGAGCCATTGCCATAGATGACGAGCCTTTAGGACTAAAAATCATCTCTCATTTTTGTGAAGAGATTGATTTTATTGTGCTCGATAAAACATTTACTAAGCAAAGTGAAGCACTCAAATATTTGAAAAATTATCCTGTCGATTTAATTTTTTTAGATATTCAAATGCCTAATAAAACCGGAATTGATTTTTATAAAATGCTCGAAAACGATCCGATTGTAATTTTCACAACCGCTTATAGTGAATACGCTGTAGAAGGATTTAATGTGAATGCTACCGATTACTTACTAAAACCGTTTTCGCAAGAGCGTTTTCAAACTGCTGTTCAAAAAGCTCGAAACGAATTTCAATTTAGAAATGATGCATCGGTTCAAACGCATTTAATGGTTAGAGCCGATTATAAATTACGCCGTATAGAATACAATGACATTCTTTTAATAGAAGGCCTTGACGATTATATTCAAATTCATTTGAGTACTCAAACTAAAATTGTTACCCGTCTTTCCATGAAAAATATTATGGAAAAACTCCCAGAAAAAGATTTTGTTAGAGTGCATCGGTCCTACATAATTCCGATAAAAAAGGTAAAATCACTTCAAAGCAAAACGATTCAAATTGAAGATTTTTTAATTCCAATCGGAGATACTTATAAAGAAGAAATTTTAAAATATTTTCAGTAAAATGCTGGCTCAAACACCTTCACAAATTTTTCAATCAGCGCTTCGAGGAAAAACAGAAAGCAGTATCTATAGCTGTTTTTCAACATTCAATTATCTAAATTATCAAGAAGAAAGTAGAAAACCTTTCGGTCAATTAACTGTTTTAAATGATGAAACGCTTGCTCCTCAAGAAAGCATGACTTATTCGGTTGAAGCAAACCAGACCATTGTTTTGATACCTTTAGTTGGCGCCATCGATTTTAAAACCGAAAACACGACTGAATTTATAACGGTTAATCAAGTTCAACTCTTTTCAGCGGAAGAAGAAACAACCTTTTCAATTTCTAATCCTTACAAAATAGAGTTAGTCAACTTTTTACAAATCCGATTTAATTTTAAAAGTCAAGATTCAAATAAAATCACATTTGATTTAGACCCTAGAAATAAAGTAATCCCATTAGCCGAATATGAAAATTTCTGCCTCTCTATTGGCTTATTCGATGCGCGTTGCGAAGCCATTCATACTATGAAAAACAAAGAACATGGCCTTTTCACATTTGTGTTAAATGGGGCTTTCGAATTCCAAAATCGATTATTAGAAAACCGAGATGGATTAATAATTTGGGATATAGAGCAAATTGAATTCGAAGCCCTATCTACTAATGCTATGCTGTTGATTATTGAAGTTTTAATCTAATTTACCTTTAAAAAAGTTCCGTTTACCTCAATTATTTTTGAATGAAAAAAGAATCCATTAGGTTTGTTTTTGAATTAATTTTTTTAGGTATGGAAAGAAAAGAGTTTTTAAAAAAGAGCGTAGGTTTTTTAGGTCTGGCAATTGCTGCACCGTCTTTAATTAGCGCCAAGTCTAACGAAGAAGATGTTGCCGTTTGTAGTGTAACCAACAGCGAAACCGCTGGTCCATTTCCAACAATAACTCCTGGTTCCTATGTAAGAAGCAATATCATTTCAGACAATCGTACTGGAGTTGCTTTTACTATAAACATTACCATTAACAACACCAATGCCAATTGCGGCGCTTATCAAGGTGCTTTAGTAGATATTTGGCATTGCGATAAAGATGGTTATTATTCAGAATATGGTGGAACAGCAATGCAAACCGTTAATTATACTACTGTTCATTTCTTAAGAGGAAGACAAGTTACAGATGCCAATGGTTTAGTTACTTTCACGTCTATTTTTCCGGGTTGGTATTCTGGAAGAGCGACGCACATACATGTTCATGTCTATAAACCCGATGGAACTTCGTTATTAGTTACTCAAATTGCTTTTCCTGAAGGCACTTCTAGTGCTGTAAACCTTGTGAATGCCGCTACTGCATATGGTTATACAAAAGGAATGACGGGTTATACTTATAATGCTTCCGATAATGTATTTTCTGATGGAGTGACAAGCGAATTATCTTCTGTTGCAGGGACTGTAGCCGATGGTTTTGTTCTAAATCATACCATCTATGTGGCTGGACCAACATTGGCTATCGATGCATTGAATTATAATAGAAATCAAATTGGGCAAAACTTCCCAAATCCTGTTATAGATACTACAACCATTCCGATATTTCTTAATGAAAACGCTAACATCAAAATTGAATTATTTGATTTAACCGGAAGATTGATTAGTACTCCTATTGACCATAATTATTCATCAGGATTAAACAATATCGTGATTGATAAAAACAAAGCCAATCTATCCAGTGGATATTATATCTACAAAGTACATATTGAGACCGAAAATGGTATGTACACCGAAAACAAGAAAATGCTTGTAAAGTAGTTTTGATTGTTATCTGTAAAAAAGGCGAGAATTTCTTCTCGCCTTTTTGTTATTGTTCAGGTGCTATTTCAAGTTCCAATCCGTCTATTTCTTCAGTAATTGGAATTTGACAACCCAATCTTGAATTTTCTTTTACGTGATAAGCTTCCCAAAGCATCGCTTCTTCATCGGGATTTCTTTCTAGTGTAACAACATCATTTAAAACATAACACTGACAAGAAGCACACATCGCCATTCCGCCGCAAACCCCAACGGTGCCCTCAGGAGCTAATTCATACATTCGAATCAGTTCCATAATGTTAAGGTTCATGTCGGTTGGTGCTTGAACTTCGTGCACAAGCCCTTCTCTATCCGTAATTTTTATGGTAATATCTTGCGGCATTAGTCAATCGATTTTACAACGGCTTTTTCAGCTTCTTTTCTCGTTCCATCAAATCCGTCTACACCAGAAACGGTAGTGTATTTTAGTACATATTTTCTACCGGGATTGATGCGTTGGTACACACTTTGGCACATTAAGGTGGCTTCATGAAAACCACACAAAATTAATTTTAATTTACCCGGATAAATATTTACATCACCAATGGCGTAAATTCCGGGAATATTAGTTTGATAATCCAAAGCATTATTTACTTTGATGGCATTTTTTTCAATTTCTAATCCCCAATTAGCAATTGGACCTAACTTAGGAGTCAACCCAAAAAGTGGAATGAAATAATCGGCAGGCACATTCATTCGGGCGCCATTAACTTCAATATCTAACGACTCAATGCGCTCATTCCCTTTAAAACCGACAACTTCTGCTGGCGTAATCAATTTTATTTTTCCAGATGATTTCAATTCTTGTACTTTTTCTACGGAATCAAGAGCACCACGAAATTCATTTCTTCGGTGTACTAATGTCACTGATTTGGCTACATTTGACAGGAAAATACTCCAATCTAAAGCAGAATCTCCACCACCAGCAATCACAATATTTTTACCACGATATTTTTCGGGTTCTTTTACAAAATAATCAACACCTCTATCTTCTTTTTCGTAAAACTCGATGTCTTTTAAAATGGGTTTTCTTGGTTCAAATGTTCCCAAACCACCAGCTATTGCAATAGCTTTTGCATGATGTTTTGTTCCTTCATTAGTAGTTACTATAAAAGTTTCATCTTCTAATTTTTGTATGGTTTGAGCGGTTTCTCCCAAAGTAAATCCAGGTTGAAACTGTTTGATTTGTTCCATCAAATTGGTTACTAAATCGCCAGCTAAAACTTCGGGATACCCTGGAATATCAAAGATTGGTTTCTTCGGATACAATTCGGCCAACTGCCCACCAGGTTGTGGAAGTGCATCGATAATATGGCATTTTAATTGTAATAATCCTGCTTCAAAAACGGCAAAAAGTCCTGTTGGACCTGCGCCTATGATAAGTATATCGGTTTCAATCATTTTTTCAAAATTAAGATTGGCAAAGTAACAAAGCAACAGCTTCTTTAAATATGACTTTTATCATATCTAAAGAATTATGCGATGTTCTCTACGGTTTCTATTTGTGGAGCATATTTTTTAATAGTCGTTTCCACTCCTGCTTTAAGCGTCATTTGATTTACGCTACAACTCGTACAAGCACCTTGAAAACGCACTTTTACGTGTTTTTCATCTTCAATGGAAATCAAACTGATATCACCACCATCCGAATTCAAGAAAGGTCTGATTTCTTCTAGTGCTTTTTCGATATTTAAAGTCAATTCTTCGTGTGTCATAATTTAGATTGTTGGATTGTTAGAGTTTTTATATTGTCAGACCTATAAATCCAACAATCTAATACTCCAGAAATCTATTTTTTTACAGCAGAACAACCTGCCATTGTGGTTATTTTGATTGCTTCGGTTGGAGCAAGATTCTCATTCCTATTCACCACTTCTTGCACTACATTTCTCGCAATTTCTTCGTACACTTTTTCTAACGGAGAAGCGGTTTGTAATGCTGCTGGACGTCCATAATCTCCTGCTTCGCGAATACTTTGAACCAGTGGCACTTCGCCTAAAAATGGCACTTGTAAATCGTCTGAAAGATTTTTAGCTCCTTCTTGTCCGAAAATGTAATATTTGTTGTTCGGCAATTCTTCTGGTGTGAAATACGCCATATTTTCAATAATCCCTAACACCGGAACATTGATGGCTTCACTCATAAACATAGCGACTCCTTTTCGAGCATCAGCCAAAGCTACTGCTTGAGGTGTACTTACCACTACGGCACCTGTTATAGGCAACGACTGCATGATTGATAAGTGAATGTCTCCTGTTCCTGGTGGTAAATCGATTAACATAAAATCGAGTTCACCCCAATCGGCATCAAAAATCATTTGGTTTAATGCCTTAGCAGCCATTGGTCCACGCCAAATTACGGCCTGACTTGGGGAAGTGAAAAATCCAATAGAAAGCAATTTAATTTCATAACTTTCTATCGGTTTCATTTTTGATTTACCATCGACATCAACTGAAATGGGTTTTTCGTTTTCAACATCAAACATGATTGGCATGCTTGGCCCATAAATATCGGCATCTAAAACCCCAACTTTAAATCCCATTTTGGCTAAAGTTACCGCTAAATTAGCTGTTGTTGTAGATTTACCAACACCACCTTTACCCGAAGCAACGGCAATAATATTACTGATTCCTGGAATAGATTTCCCTTTAATTTCGTTAGGATTTTCTTTAGCTTCCACTTTGATGTTAACTTTTACAACAGCATCTGGAGAAAACTGTTCGTGAATTAGCTTTTTGATATCGTCTTCAGCACGTTTTTTAATGTGCATTGCTGGGGTTGAAATCATCAAATCAACAGTAACTTCGTTGCCAAAAATTAGCACATTTTTCACTGCGCCACTTTCTACCATGTTTTTTCCTTCGCCAGCAATAGTTATGGTTTCTAATGCTTTCAGTATTTCTTTTCTATCTAACTTCATTTTCAATAAATTAAATCAAAATCACGTCTTTTTATTAAGACTCATTTTAGATTGCAAAGATAGTAAAGAAGTTTATGAGTTTAAAAGTTTAAGGATGTAAACTTTAGATACACAAATGATAAAATTTTGTTAGAAGAATTTAGGACAAAACTAATATCATCAAAAGTTAATATAATAATTTAATAATGAACCTGTAACATTTTGTACATCTCGGTTGGTTTCCTTTGTAAGAAACAACATGTCTAGCAAAAAAAGAAAAATTGAAGTTGTTGTCATTTCGGATATTCATCTTGGAACATATGGTTGTCATGCCAAAGAAATATTGAACTACCTATCGTGTATCAAACCTAAAATTCTAATTCTGAATGGTGATATTGTGGATATTTGGCAATTCCGAAAATCATATTTCCCAGCCAGTCATTTAAAGGTTTTGAAGAAAATCATTTCGATGTGTTCTAAAGGAACCAAAGTCTATTATTTAACAGGCAATCACGACGAACTTTTACGAAAATTTACCGATATTCATTTAGGAAATTTTAGCCTCCAAAATAAATTGACTTTAAATTTAGACGGTAAAAAAGCTTGGGTTTTTCATGGTGATGTTTTTGATGCCTCGATCAATCATGCTAAATGGTTGGCCAAACTTGGCGGTTGGGGTTATGATTTATTGATTGTATTGAATCGGTTTATCAATTGGGTATTGGCTCGTTTCAACAAAGAACCGTATTCGCTTTCTAAAAAAATTAAAAACAGTGTAAAATCGGCTGTGAAATTCATTACCAATTTTGAAAATGTATGCACCGAATTGGCTATTGAAAACGGATTTGATTATGTAATATGTGGACACATTCACGAACCTAAAATGGAACAAGTTTCTAACAAAAAAGGTCGTACGATGTATCTAAATTCGGGAGATTGGGTTGAAAACCTCACTGCTTTAGAGTACAACAATAAAAGGTGGCGCTTGTATCAGCACAAAATTGAAGCACAGCAAGTGGAAGAAGAGGAAGTGAATTTTGATTATGAAAACAAATTAATCGAACAATTTATGGAAATCATCAAGAAGTAACTTCGGGAGTCCAAAAATGTTTTTCAAAATCTACAATTTGATTGTCAATTACCTCAATACCTTCATTTTCGAGTAATTGTTGCATTAAATTAGTACCTTCAAAATGATGTTTACCCGACAATAATCCTTTTCGGTTAACTACTCGATGCGCTGGAACATCTTGTCTATTGTGTGACGCATTCATGGCCCAACCTACCATTCTGGCAGAACGAGCTGTACCTAAAGCTTTGGCAATGGCACCATAGGAAGTTACTTTGCCTTCGGGAATTTGCTTGGCAATAGCGTAAACACGTTCAAAGAAATTTTCTTCCATTAGAAGTAATATTTTACCACATTAAAAAGAGTCAACAAAGCCACCAAACCAGTAATAATACCAATCATTTTATTCATATTATTAATCAGAAAATCGGCTTTGGAGGTCATTTTATTGAAGAACATTACATAAAAATAAAACACCGCAAAAGAGCCAAATACCACTCCAAATACCAAACTACAAATAGGAAAAATATCAAAAGTAAAAACCTTATACGAAGCTAAGGCTATGCTAATTAATACGTAATATGGAATGGGGAAAAAATTAATAGCAGAAATCACCATTCCCATAAAAAACCGACTGCGTTTGCTTTTTACGGCCTCATTTTCGTCGTGTATTTTGGGTTTTTTAGCAAATTTTAAAAAGTAAACCGTTAATGCAATAAAAATAAAAAGACCGATTTCGCGAAGTAAAATCAGTACTTCTTGATGGCTATCGATATATTCAGCGAAGATTACTGAAATATAGGTTTGAAAAAAAATGATTATTAAAGCCCCTAAAACAAACATCATTGCTCGTTTTTGTCCGTCAACCAAACTCACTTTTGCGGCTGTCATGTTGATCAATCCTGGTGGAAGAACCCCAATAACTGCTGCTAAAAAGCCGAAAACGAACGGAAGCAAAATCCCCATTTATTTGATTTTAAAACGAATATACGTAATTGCTTTATTTACTTCCAAATATTGTTTCTCATAAAAAGTTTGAATTGCCGTCACTTCACTTGGAGCGCCTTCATTTTTATACACATTATGATTGGCATACAACACTTCGTGACCTTCTCCATGCAACAACCCTAGCGTGTAGCCGTGCATAAATTCGGAATCGGTTTTAAGATTGACCACACCTTCTGGTTTTAAAATTCTTTTGTACAATTTTAAAAATTCAGCGTTGGTCATGCGATGTTTGGTACGTTTGTATTTGATTTGTGGATCTGGAAATGTTATCCAAATTTCGGACACTTCGCCATCAGCAAAAATATGATTGATCAACTCGATTTGAGTTCTGATGAAGGCAACGTTATGCATACCGTCTTCGACAGCTGTTTTAGCACCACGCCAAAAACGAGCACCTTTGATATCAATGCCAACAAAGTTTTTATCGGGATAACGCGCTGCCAAACCAACCGAATATTCTCCTTTTCCGCAACCTAACTCAATGATGATTGGGTTATCATTTTTGAAAAAATCGCTATTCCATTTGCCTCTAAGCGGAAAACTATTGCTTACTACTTCTTCTCTAGTTGGCTGAAAAACATTTTCAAATGTTTCGTTTTCCCTAAATCTTTTTAACTTATTTTTACTTCCCACGACTAAATTTAATATTTTGGCAAAATTAAGGAAATATATAAGATAGTAATTAGTTTTATCTTGCCAATTCAAAACTAAATAGAATCGTAACAGATGCCATTGAATAATTCGCCAAAAAACATTCTTGTAGCCCCATTAAATTGGGGATTGGGTCACGCTACACGTTGTATTCCGATCATTCGTGCTTTAGAAAAAAATGGTTTTAACCCAATAATTGCCTCGGATGGTGTTGCTTTGGCACTGTTAAAAAAAGAATTTCCGCACTTAACAGCTCTGGATTTACCTTCCTATTGTATTGAATACGCCAAAAAAGGCGAAAATTTTAAATGGAAATTAATCAAAAATAGTCCGAAAACCATCAATGCCATTTTATCTGAAAAAAAATTAGTCAAAAAATGGATTAAAGAGTATAACCTTGATGGCATTATTTCAGACAACCGATTGGGCGTTCACAACAAAAAAATTTCTTGTGTTTTTATCACCCATCAACTGACCGTTTTATCGGGCAAAACTACGTGGATTTCGAGTAAGTTACACCAACATTTTATAGCTAAATTTGACGAATGTTGGATTCCCGATGTAAGTGGAATTCCGAATTTATCGGGCAAACTTGGTCATTTAAAAGAAACGAATCTCAATTTAAAATACATCGGAGTTTTAAGTCGATTGCGTAAAAAAACACTTCCTATCCAATACCAATTGATGGTGATTTTATCAGGTCCAGAACCACAGCGCACTATATTAGAAAAACGATTAATAGTTGAGTTACAAGACTATTCTGAAAAAGTAATTTTTATCAAAGGTAAGGTTGAAGCCGAACAAAAAACAGAACAAATGGGTAACGTTACGTACTATAATTTTATGCAAAGCGAACAATTAGAAAAGACGTTTAACGAAAGTGACATGGTGCTGTGTCGTTCGGGTTATACTACCGTTATGGATTTGGCAAAATTGGAGAAAAAAGCTTTTTTCATACCAACTCCGGGACAATTTGAGCAAGAATATTTAGCTAAAAAATATAAAAAAGAAGGACTGATTCCTACTTCAAAACAAGATAAATTTAAATTGGAAGATTTGTTGGCCGTACCGTTATATGCAGGATTACCAAAAATAAATGACACAACCGATTGGCACGAATTATTTCAAGTTTTCTAAGGTAAATGAAAACTCAGAGCCTTTGCCATATTCACTTTCTACATATATTTTCTCATTATGACCTTCAATAATGTGCTTCACGATAGAAAGCCCTAATCCAGAACCGCCTTCACTGCGAGCACCGCTTTTATCAACTCTAAAAAATCGTTCAAAAAGTCTTGGAATGAACTGTTTTTCAATTCCTTCGCCGTTGTCTCTAACTCTAACGATAATTTTATTTTTAACCAAATCCTCAATAGATACTTCAGTAGTACCGTTTTCTTTTCCGTATTTGATAGAATTCATGATCAAATTAGTCAATACTTGCTGGATTTTTTCTTGATCAGCATAAACGATTACAGGCTTGTTGTATTTTCGATCAAACATGAGAATAATGTTCTTTTTATCGGCATTCATTTCCAATAAATCGAAGACATTCTGTATGAGTTCCACAATATTAAACTCGGAGTATTCCAGGTTCAATTCGCCCATTTCCAATTTGGCAATCATGTCTAAATCTTCCACGATGTAAATGAGACGTTCTACTCCTTTTTCGGCTCTTTCGATGTATTTTTTACGCAAATCTTTGTCTTTCATGGCGCCATCAAGCAACGTAGAAAGATAACCCTGAACCGTAAAAAGTGGTGTTTTTAATTCGTGAGACACATTTCCCATGAATTCGCGTCGGTATTCTTCACGGACTTTTAGGTTTTCAATTTCGATTTTTTTGTCGGTGGCAAACTTTTTTACTTCACGCGTTAACGTAGCCATATCGGTAGTAATGGATTGTGTTCGAAGTGTAGTTGAATCTAGAAGCGACACGTCGTCGTAGATTTTTTTGACCCGTCTGTAAATAAAATGTTCTACACGATATTGCAATACAAAAAAAGAGAAAACAGCAATTGAAAAGGCAAAAGCAACGCAAAATTGCCAGGAGAAAGTAGCAAACAAAAACAACAATACCGCTACTAAAGTGGTTGAAAAAAGTGTAATATAAAACGTAGATATTACAGCAAAAGTATATGTTTTTTTAAAGCTTAATCCCATGTTGGAAAACAATCTGTGGTTGCAATTAATGCGGTAAAAATACGGAATTTAAGCTTCAAATTTATACCCTACACCTTTAATGGTTTTAAAAAGATCTTCACCTATTTTTTCGCGTAATTTTCTGATGTGAACATCGATGGTTCTTCCGCCAACAATAACTTCATTACCCCAAACTTTATCGAGAATTTCTTCTCTTTTAAATACTTTTCCAGGTTTGGAAGCCAATAGATAAAACAATTCAAATTCTTTTCTTGGAAGTACGATTTCTCTTCCTTCCATTACAATTTTATATTCTTCACGATTGATTTCGATACCACCCACATTAAGGTTTTCACTGGAACCTGTTTCGTCCTTTAATCTTCGTAACAATGCTTTTACTTTACTCACCAACAATTTTGGTTTGATTGGTTTGGCTATGTAATCATCAGCTCCAGCGTCAAAACCAGCTACTTGAGAATAGTCTTCACTTCTAGCCGTTAAAAAAGTGATGATGGTGTTGCTAAGCTCTGGGATTTTTCGGATGTTTTCACACGCTTCCATTCCGTCCATTTCGGGCATCATCACATCCATGATTATCAATTGTGGACGTTCTTTTTTTGCCACAGCAATGGCTTCTTTACCGTTACTTGCTGTTACAATTTTATATCCTTCTTGTGTCAAATTATATCCTACAATTTCTAGGATATCTTGTTCATCATCAACCAATAAAATCTTAATGTCTTTTTTCTTCATAAAAAACAGAAGTTAGTAATTTTTATTCAATGGTAAAGATAATACAAAACGTTATAAAATAGTAACCGCAATCTAATATGATAACATTAAAGTAACAATTAGAAAACAAACCAATAATATCGCAAAATAGCATCCTAAAAAAGTTATTTTAAAGCGAAAAGCCTCATGAAACTTAATTCATGAGGCCTTTCAATCTATTGAAAAAAACTACTGACTACTTTTTAATAATGTGGTATGATTTAGAAATTTCGCCTTGTTTAACCACTACAATATAAACTCCAGCATTATAGTCACTTCCAAACTCTTGATTATTTACATTCAAAAATTCGATATTTTGTGATTCTATAAGTCTGCCTGTCATGTCGTAAATGGAAACTTTTACATCTTCAGATGATGGAGATGATAAGTACAACTTGAAATTATTTCCGAATGGATTTGGAGCAATTTTTAATGTTATTTCATTGTTTTCAAATGTGGTATTGGCTAAAGTGTTGATGTCTGCAAAGTCAGCACCAGTAGCTACAATTGAAGTTGACCCTGGACGGTAATCCAATCCTACGTAATTAGTAGCATTTGAAACATCGTAAGGATTGATTAATAATCCAGCGTTAGAAGCAACTGTAGTGTTGGCATTGGCATTGTACCAAGTGGTAATATCAAAAGTAGAACCTGTGTTTACTTGTAGTATTTTTGACGTAGTAACAATACCCGCTAAGATGTTGTTTTTCCATTTCAAAGTATTTGCCGTAGCATTAGCTTCTGTGGTAGCACCATCGATGTGAAGTCCTTCTTGGAAATCTAAAAACACAGAATTGTATACTTTTAATTGAGTGTTTCTTCTCAAACGTGCCGCTCTCTTGTACCCTGAAGCTAAAGTTCCACCATTGGGTAAGGTCAATCTATAAGATGGTCCGATTAAAGTACAGTTGGTGAAAATAGCACTGGTGTAAGGCGAAACTGCAGTACTTGTTGCGTTGTTATCCGATTCAAATCCTTCTGAGGTAGATACCAATGGATTATCCGAAACTTGTGGGTCTCTTACGCCTAAAATAAATTGAACGTTTCCGCTGTAGCCGTTATCCGTATCAAAATCGTCGTCCAAACCTCTGTAAGCTACTAAGTGTTTACAGTTAACTGTTCCACCAAACCATTCGAATGAATCGTCATTAGCATGAGAAACTTGAACATAGTCAATCGTTGTTCCGCGTCCTACAGCTCCAAAAGTCAATCCGTTGATTTCTTGATTGGCAGCATAAACATACCCTCCAAACTCAATTCTAACGTATTTCAAAGTTCCTGAATTGTCATTATCATCTGGAGTAGCCCCACCGCCATATTCGGTATCTGTGCTAGCGGCAATTCCTTCGATATTATTCACACCTCCATTAATATTGTAAGAAGCTTTTCCTAACAAAATAACACCTCCCCAATCGCCTTTGTTTCTTGAACCCGGTGCATTGTCTGAAGTAAATACAATCGGACTTGTTGCCGTTCCAACTGCAATAATTTTAGCTCCTTTAGTTACAAACAATCCTGCACCAACCGCAGTATGATCACCTCTAATAACCACACCTGGATCGATGGTTAAAACAGCATTGTTTTTTACATAAATCTGTCCTCTTAAATAATAGGTGTTACAAGCCGTCCAATGAGTATCAGTGGTAATGTTAGTTGTAACATCCACTGTAGGTGTTGGATAAACTGTATTTTGTGGATCATAATTCGTCCATGAATCTGTCCACATAGGTGTAGGTGATGGTGCAAATGCGCCTCGGTACACTGTGTTAGTCACAACCGGACAGTTACTATGATACGCCGCATTAGTATCATCACAATCAGAACCTAAGGTTGTAGCAGAATATCCTGTTGGAGCAGTAGTGGCATTCAATTCAACAACTCCGTTATCATAACCGTCGGCATCTGCATCAACATAATAGGTATTTTGTACTATTCCTGTAAAAGGAGTATCCGAGAAATCAGCACCAGTAGCTACAATTGAAGTTGACCCTGGACGGTAATCCAATCCTACATAATTAGTAGCATTTGAAACATCGTAAGGATTGATTAATAATCCAGCGTTAGAAG
>NZ_JBMDKL010000016.1:0-75427 GCF_057809695.1 Flavobacterium sp. FG139 | reverse complement strand
ATAGAAATTTCAAAATTCAAAATTCGTTGTTCAATATTCCAAGTTCAAAAATGTTGAATATTCAATTTTATTAATGAATGTTGATGTTTCAGTTTATGATTGTATAGAAATTTCAAAATTCAAAATTCGTTGTTCAATATTCCAAGTTCAAAAATGTTAAATATTCAATTTTGATTAACGAATGTTGAAGTTTCAGTTTATGATTGTGATATCACAAGGTAGAGACATCTAAATTAAAGTAACCAAGGTTAAAATTAACAAATTGCTTTTCAATAATCAGAATTAACATAATTAAATTTTAAAACTCTTAATCCAAAACTTCGTGTTTGGCTCTGTTGAAAATCCAGAATATAATTGGAAATACCAATAAGGTTAGTACCGTAGCCGAAATCAAACCTCCAATAATCACAATCGCCAATGGTTTTTGCGATTCCGAACCAATTCCGGTTGAAATAGCAGCAGGCAATAATCCGATAGTAGCCATCAAAGCCGTCATAATTACTGGTCGTGTGCGCACTTTTACGGCTTCAAAAATGGAATCGTGCAACGTCATTCGGGACTTCAAGTTTTTATGAAATTCGGAGATTAATATTACCCCATTTTGAATACAAATTCCGAATAGCGCTATGAATCCAACACCTGCAGAAATTCCAAAATTCATTCCAGTAAGGTGCAACGCCAAGATGCCTCCAATTAGAGCAAATGGCACGTTTGCCAATACCAAAGCCGAATCTTTTACATTGCCAAACATGATGAACAACAAGAAGAAAATCATAATCAAACTAATCGGAACGACTTGCGCCAATCGAGCTGAAGCGCGTACTTGGTTTTCAAATTCGCCAGTCCAACCAATAGTATATCCGTCGGGTAATTTGATGTTTTTTTCTACTTTTTGTTGCGCTTCGGCAATGGTACTTCCCAAGTCGCGATCACGAATGGAGAATTTTACACCAATGTATCGTTTCATATTATCACGGTAGATAAAGGCAGGTCCGTTATCACTAATAATATTCGAAATTTCTTTCAAGGGTACTTTGGTGTTTCGTAATGTTGGAACCATCAAATTAGCAATGTCTTCTTTGTTTTTTCGGTATTCTTTGTCGTAACGAATGCGGACATCAAATTTGCGTTCACCTTCGTATTTTTGAGTAGCTGTTTTTCCACCAAAAGCCATTTCCAATACTGCTTGTGCATCGGCCAAACTCACACTATAGGCCGCCATTTTTTCTTTATCTAACACAACGCTGACTTCGGGTTGGCCCACATTTCTGATGATTCCAGGTTCTTTAATTCCAGGAATGTCTTTAATTTGTTTCAAAACCTGAGTGGCAATACCGTCCAATTTATTCAAATCGTCGCCATAGATTTTAATTCCGTTTGCGGCTTTAAATCCGGCAACCGCTTCGGCTACGTTATCAATAATGGGTTGCGAATAATTGTACGTGATTCCTTGGTATTTTTTCAGTTTATGATCGATTTCATTCACCAATTCGTCCATACTTATTTTTCGAGTCCACTCGTCTTTGGGTTTCAAATTGACTTGCATTTGTGCAAAGTAAAAACCACTTGGGTCGGTACCATCGTTACTTCTTCCCGTTTGCGAAAGCACACTCACCACTTCTGGGAAACTCCGAATTTCTTTCTTTAAGGTTTCGGTCATTTTTACGGTTTCTGGCAAACTTTCACTCATTGGCAATTCGGCAGTGACCCATAATGCACCTTCATTTAAGGGCGGTAAAAATTCGGTGCCTAAGAATTTGGCCGAGAAGAGTGTCAACACCAAGATTCCTAGTGCTACAGTCAAACTCAGTTTTTTGTTTTTGAACGTAAAAGCAAAGCCTTTTTCTACAATTCGATTCCAGAAATTCACAAACGGATTGTGTTTTTCTTTCACGTTTTTGTTCAGTAAAATATGCGAAAGCACCGGCACCAAGGTCAAGGTAAACAACAAAGCACCCAATAATGCGAATCCTAAGGTATATGCCAATGGCGAGAACATTTTACCTTCTACTTTTTGGAACGAGAAAATAGGAAGTAAGGCGGTAATGATGATCATTTTGGAAAAGAAAATCGCTTTACCCATTTCGGTTCCCGTTTTTTTGATCATACCCGCTTTGGCCAGTTTGTTGTATTTTTCCATTCCAACCGTATGCGCTTTGTGGTCGAGCATTACAAAAAGTCCTTCCACCATAACGACGGCTCCATCAATGATGATTCCAAAATCGACCGCACCCAATGATAGTAAGTTGGCACTCATTCCCATCATTTTCAAACAGAAGAAAGAGAATAACAGTGCTAAAGGAATGATAATCGAAACCGTGATGGTGGTTCTCCAATCGGCCATGAAGAGCAATACCATTAGCGTAACCAAAATAATTCCTTCCAATAAATTGTGCATAACGGTATGCGTACAAAAATCCATCAATTTGTCACGATCGTAAAATGGTACTAATTTCACATCTTTAGGAAGTATTTTGGTGTTCAATTCGTGAATTTTCTCTTTTACGCGTGCCAAAACTTCAGGGGTATTTTCGCCTTTTCGCATCACTACAATGCCTTCTACTACATCGTCTTTATTGTCTAAACCAGCTTGACCTACACGAGGCATCGAACTTTCTCTAACAGCAGCTACGTTTTTCACTAAAACCGGATTTCCGTTGTCTTGGGTAATGATAATGTCTTCGATATCCGGAATTGATTGTAGTAATCCAATGCCGCGAACTACAAAGGCTTGACCGTTTTTCTCAATCACATCACCACCTACATTCAAGTTACTTTTACTAACAGCATCATAGACTTGAAGCGGAGTTAGACCGTATTTTTCTAATTTTCGTGGATCGGCACTGATTTCAAAAATTTTGGTTTGACCGCCAAAGGCATTGATATCGGCCACACCTGGAACCGAACGCAACGCTCTGTCAACCACCCAATTTTGAAGCGTCAACAAATCTCTAGAATCTCTATTTTTACTTTGTAAGGTATATCTAAAAATTTCGCCGGTTGGTCCGTAAGGCGGTTGTACGTCGGGCTGAATTCCTTCAGGCATTTCGACATTTCGAAGGGCATTGTTGACTTGATTTCGCGCAAAGGCATCGTCAACACCATCATCAAAAATGATTTTGATTACCGATAAACCAAACATGGTGGTGCTTCTAACGCTCGTTTTCTTTTGCAACGAAGCCATAGAAAGTTCGATAGGTGTCGTTACAAAACGTTCTACTTCTTCGGCACTTCTACCATTCCATTGTGTGATGATGATGATTTGGGTGTTGGTAACATCGGGAAACGCTTCGATAGGCATGTTTTTGAAGGAAATGAATCCCATCACTGCCAAAAGTCCCACCCAAAAGAAGGTAAAAAATCTATTTTTGAGTGAAAACGCAATTATATTTTTAATGAATTTTGTCATTTTCTGTCGGAATTAAAATGGAACAACTTTTTTGAAATGCGTTTAATCGTTTAAGGTTTCGTAATACAACAGTTGATTGTGCGTGATGACGCGTTCGTTTTCATTCAAACCAGAAGTGATATAGGTAGTGTCGCCTACTTGTCTGTACACTTCAACTTGTCGAATTTTTAAATGACTTCGGTCTTTATACGAAATCACATAGTATTTGTTGTTGTTAAAAATGATTGCTGAAGACGGAATCGCCAACATCGATTTATTTTCAGAATAGGAAATGTTGATGGTAGCTTTACTCTCGGGAACCAGTAAGGAAGCATTATTGTTCAATACAATTCGCACGTTCATAGCGTTAGTTTCGGGATCAATAATTTTGAAAATCTTATCTACTTTGCCTTGAAATTTTTTATCGGGATTGGATAATGTCGACACGGTAGCATCCATACCTAAACCCACTTGATTGATGTCGCTTTCATTTACATTGGCAATGGCCCAAACGTCTTTGGTATCGGCAACGTCAAAAATATTATCGGTTCTGTCGCTGCGCAATTGCATGTTTTGATTGATGTTTTTCTGAATGATATAGCCATCTATTGGCGCGACAACTTGATAAATAGAACCCGGTTTTAAGTTATAAATTTTGTACGTTTCTTGCAAACGATTCAGTTGCGATTTGGCTTTTTCAAGTTCGCTTTTGGCTTGCAATACATCTCTTTCGGTGCTCAGTTTTCCATCAAACATTTCTTGAGTAACTTTTAGGTTGTTTTTGGCAACAATGACTTCGTTTTGGGCATCTTGAAAGTCTTTTTCATAACCAGCAACTTCGGTACTTCGGATGGTAGCTAATACTTGTCCTTTGTGAACATAATCGCCCAATTCAACATTGACTTTTTCAACATTTCCACCCACAACAGGATAAACTTCAATTAATTTGTTTTTGTTGGCCGAAATCTTTCCGAAAAACTTCAATTCGTTTTTTAACACTTCCATTTTAGCCTTGCCAAATGTGGTAGTTTTCATCATGGCGTCCGATATTTTGAAGGTTTCAGGAGCAGAAACTTCTTCGGTTTCTTTTTTAGTGCAACTTACCGTGATGAGGATGAAAAGTGTCAGTAGTATTTTGATGTAATTTTTCATGCTAATAATATTTTAGGATTAGAATAATTTTGAAGCGGTTGAATGATTTATTTCTTCACAAGCATTGATGTAGGATTTGCTGATTTGGTTCAATGAGGTGATGCTTTGGTTGTAACTTTCCAGAAAATCGGTGAATTCGAGCATGCTAATGTTTCTTTTTACAAAGTTGGAATAGATGCCTTCGTACACGGTTTCGAGGTTAGACGGAATCGAACTGTTCACCAATTCGTAATTGGATTTTTGTTCTTGGTATTTTAAATACGCCGATTTTACTTCGCTACTCACTTCTACTTCGTGTGATTTTTTTTCAATTTCAGCTTGATTAATAAAAGCTTTGGCCGTTTTGATGTTTCCTTTGTTTTTGTTCCATAATGGCAACGGAATTCCAATGGTCAAATCGGTTTGATTTCTAAAAGCACCGCCCATTTGATCGTAGCTTGCGCCAAATGTTATGTCGGGAATGGCCAGCGATTTTTGAAGTTTTAAATTCCAATTGTTGGCTTCAATAATTTTGTCTGATTTTTGTAAATCGGGTCTATTTTGAAGTGCTGTTTTTTGTAACTCATCCAAATTGGTAGTAATTGGTTTTTGGTAATTATTCAATTCATCTGGCGTTGGAGCAGGTGTCACGGCAACGTCGTTTCCATCAGAAAGGAGTATCTCGAGGTTCTTTTTGTTTTCGATGATGTTATTCATCAAATCACTGCGATTGGTTTTTAATCCCAAGTATAAATTTTGCAAACGCACCAAATCTTTTAACGATACATTACCTTTTTTTTCTTGTTCCGAATAATTGTCCACCAGCGATTTTAAATTGGTCAATTGCTTGTCGATTTGCGCAATGGATTGATTGTCGAAATAAACCGAGAAAAAATAATTTCGCAGTTGAAATTTTAAATCTTGTAATAAAATTGAAAAATCCAATTCAGCCAATTGAGCATTGGTTTTAGCCAATCCAATTTGGTTTTTTCGTTGGCCACCAATATGAATTAATTGCTGAATATAACCTGATTTTTCACCCGAATTTCCTGCATTAAAAAACTTTTTATCTTCGTTGGGCGCCCAAGCATTGGCCTCAAAACCAAAACTCGGATTGTCCCATATTTTTGCCTGAAGCACTTGGGCTTGAGCCGCATCAATGTTGTAATGGTTGGCCAGTAAATAAAGATTGTTTTTTAGAAATCGACTTTCACATTCTTGCAACGACAGGGCATTTTGAGAGAATGTGTGTGTACAAAATAAAACCAAAGCGGTTACTAGTATCGTTCTCATATTTGTATTTTTTTATGATACAAAATTGAGTTTAGCTTCTTAAAATTGGCTTTATAAAAGCCTTAAATAAACCTTAAATTGAAAAAGTCACTTGAAATTGATTGGTTTTTTCGTCTTTAGAAAGGTATGAAATAGAGGCATTGTGGTAGTCGAGAATGCGTTTTACAATAGGCAATCCTAAGCCAGAACCCTTAATTTGACTGGAATTCTCACCTCGAGTAAAGGGTTCGAAGATTTTCTTTTGCTCTTCTGCGGTAAGTGTTTTTCCTTCATTTGTAATGGTTACAAAAAGTGAATTTTGGTTGATTTGACTCACAATAACACTTGCTTTATTGTTGGAGGAATACAAACATGCATTCTTCAATAAATTAGTAAAAGCTATTTTCAATAACGATTTTACACCCAAAACCTCCATAGGATTATCAACATCATCACCAATTTGAATGTCAAAATCGAGGTTGAAACTTGCATTTATCTTTTTTACTTGTTCGTTGGCATCAAAGACGATTTCGTCAATGCGAACCTTTTCAAATTTAGTGCTAATTTCTTCCCGATTCACTTTAGCCAAAAGCAATAATGAGTTGATTAAATCGGCAATTTGATGCACATCGTTATTGATGGATTTTAAATAGGAAAGCGTGTTTTCAGAATGCTTTTCGGTTTGAATAAGGTTTTCCAATTGAAAGGAAATTCGCGTCAATGGCGTGTATAATTCGTGTGAAGCATTGGAAGTAAATTCTTTTTGAGTCGTAAACGCATTTTCCAATCGGGTTAACATTTGGTTGAAGGCTCGAGTAAGCAGATTGATTTCGTCGTTGGTGGTGTTTTCTTCCAAATGAACGTTCAATTCGTTGGCCGAAATAGACGTAATTTTTTGTTGAAAAACATCCAACGGATTGAGTTGCTTTTTGATTAATAGATAAGTGAAAACCCATACCAAAAGCACGCCGCCCAAGTACGTAATTATAAGCGAATAGAGTAGGTATTGTAGTTTTGAAAATCCATATACGTCTTCGGCAGAAATTAAAACATAATAATCGCCTTCTCGAAACGGAAAGTAAATGCCCAAAGTTTCTTTGCCGTTATGGTCTACAAAATACGATTTTTCATTGTTCAATCGCACCAAATCACTTTTATTCCAAGTAATTTTAGAATCGTCCAGACTAGTGTACACTAATTTGTATTCGCCATCAAAAACGAGTGTTTTTTCGTTAAGTAATTTGTCGATTTTATTTTTGTCGATAAGTTTCAGAATTTGATTGTCAATTTCTTTAACTTCAACTAATAGTTTGGCGGTGGAAAGTGCTTTTTCTTCCAGTCGTTTTTTGAATTCTTCTTTTCTAAAAGTGGAAAAACTGATGTAAATAAACGTCGATGCCAATCCGAATAAAATCGAATACGCAATAGAAACATTGATGGCAACTTTTCGTTTAAGTGTCATTCTTCACCTGTGTTGATGTAATAGCCAAATCCAGAGCGCGTCAAAATCAATTTTTCGTCGTGGTCTTTGTCGATTTTCTTTCTTAAAAAATTGATGTACACTTCTATAGTATTGAGGTTGCTGTCAAAATGAACGTCCCAAATTTGCTCAGAAATAGCTTGTTTAGAGAGTACCCTGCCGTTGGCTTTGGCCAAAATTAATAGCAATTGGTATTCTTTCGGAGTCAATTCGATGACATGGCCGTTGCGTTTTACTTTTAAACCATTAGTGTCGATTTCCAGATCTTTAATGGTGATAATGTCTTTCTTTTCTTGAGGCATGGCGCTTCTTCGCAACAAAGCCATAATTCGAATGTAAAGTTCATCAAAATGGAATGGTTTTACCAAATAATCATCGGCACCAATGGTAAAGGCATCCATTTTATCCTGAATATCGCGATAGGCAGTAAGCATCAAAATTGGAGTAGTTTTATCCGATTCGCGTATTTTTTTACAGACATCCAAACCGTTTAATTTGGGTACGTTGATGTCTAAAAGATAGATGTCGTACGTTTCCGTTTTTAGTTGTCTAAAAAAAACTTCACCATCAAAAACAGCGTCACATTCAATTTTCATCGATTTTAGAAAACTGATAATTTCTTTAGAAAGGATGTGGTCGTCTTCAAGTAATAGCGCTTTCATGGGTAACATTTTTATTATTGTAAAAGTAAAAATTTTAGTAATGCCAAAATTTAGTTTTTTATTTTGTTTAACAAATGTTATCAACTCGTATTCAAATTGAAAATGTATTTTTGCACTTCAAAAGCAACTTCTTAGGAATATGAACTACACAACACTTCCGAATACCGATCTTAAAATTAGTAAAATTTGTTTGGGAACCATGACTTTTGGCAACCAAAATACCGAAACAGAAGCCCATTCACAATTGGATTACGCGGTGGCTCGAGGGGTAAATTTTATTGATACCGCCGAAATGTATCCGATTGGTGGAAATGCCCAAATTTTTGGGAGTACCGAGCGTCATATTGGTTCGTGGTTGCACAAAATTGGCACCAACGAAAGAGAAAAATTAGTTATTGCTACTAAGATTGCAGGTCCGAATCGCGGCATGGAATACATTCGTCAGCCGTTGGATTTTTCTAAAAAAAGCATCCATGAAGCGGTTGAGTTGAGTTTGAAAAACCTACAAACCGATTATATTGATTTGTATCAAATGCACTGGCCAGAACGCGTGATGAACATGTTTGGCCAACGTGGGTTAACTCAAATTGATACAAAATGGCAAGACAATTTTTTTGAAGTTTTGTCGGTGTATGACGGATTAATCAAAGAAGGAAAAATCAGGCATATTGGGGTTTCTAATGAAAATCCGTATGGAGTGATGCGTTTTCTACACGAAAGCGAAAAACACGGTTTGCCGAGAATTGCGACCATTCAAAATCCGTATTCGTTATTGAATCGCTTGTTTGAAGTAGGATTATCTGAAATATGCATGCGTGAAAATGTGGGCTTGTTAGCCTATTCTCCTTTAGCTTTTGGTGTGCTTTCAGGGAAATATTTAGAAGGTATCCAACCCGAATACCGTATGTCGCGTTTCCCTCAATTTACGCGTTATACAGGCGAAAATGCTACCAAAGCCACACGATTGTATAAAGAGTTAGCCGAAGCTAATGGACTAACCTTAGTTCAATTGGCAGAAGCATTTGTGCACCAGCAATCTTTTGTGATGTCTACCATTGTGGGAGCCACATCGTTAGAACAACTCAAAGAAAATATGGATGCTTTTGAAGTAGTTTTATCACCAGAAGTGTTGGCAGCAATCAATCGCATTCAAGAGTTACACCCGAATCCAGCACCCTAAAAGGATTAGACCTGACAGGTTTAAAAAACCTGTCAGGTCTAATCTTTATAAATTTTCTATCACTTTATCTTTCGGATACCGCACTTTGTAACTAATCCTGATTTTCTTGGTTTCGTTAGGTGCGAGTTTTAAAGCCCAAGTGAGTACTCCAATTTCAGTGTTTACTTTGGCTTTACCGTCGTCTAGTAACTCAACCGTTACTTCTTTATCGGTGCTTAATGGATATTGGTCTTTTAGTAACATTTGAATTTCTTCTTTTTTGTTGTTTCTAACCGTTAAATCGTAGGTAAAGGTTTGTTCTTTATACGATGATAAAAATTTGGTACCCGATTTATCGACTACTTTTTCACGTTTAATCGAGATTTTTTTATCGCGACCCATACTCAAATTTAAGGTGTCGGCGGTTTGATTAGGATTGATGTTGGTTTTGCCCACATATAAACCTTCAAAAATAATATTGGCTTCACCAGGCAGCAAATTGTATTTCGAATAATCGTTGATTTCGGCTAACAAAAAGGCTTCTTTTTCTACACGAGGCACGGCATAGAATTTATAGGTGGCAGGCAACTTGATTTCTTTTAACGCCACCGAATGTGCTTTTCCATTGGATAAAATATCATACGGAATATCAATATCAAAAGACACATTGAGTTGATTTTCGTTGATTTCCGTGTAGTCGTCTAAACCATCATAATTTTGTCTTGCTATAATTCTTCCATTTGGAAGAGTATCAAATTTTTTTTCATCAGATTCCATTAATTCTGCAAAACCATCTTTATTGATTTTGTTTTTTAAATAGACATTATCCTTGTAACTTTTGTCTCCACTTCTAAACGAGTATGAGTTTGAAACTCCTGCATTAGAAATTTCCTCATAACCAAAAGAATATTCTTGATACCTTAAAAACCACGAACTCAATAGCGGTGCTTGATTGTTTTGGTTGGGGTTTCCGCTAGATAACGTTAGTTTTACTTTTTTCCAATCGATGCCCGAATTTTGTGCTACTTGCGCTTTATACACCATATTTATTGGTTCTTTTACATTGTCTACTCGCAAGTCGTAAAACGGATTCCACGACGCCGAATTGGTAATGTAATTGATGTCTAAATTTACCGCTCCTGCCACATCATTCATCACTTGTAGTACCAATTTTCCTTTGGATGTTTTGTCTTCTTTTTGGGTATTGATGACCAACTTGTCATTCAAAGCTTTCAATTTCAAATTCAGTTTGGCTTCTTTTTCTTGAAAGACAACAATAGTATTATCTAACTCGGTTCTTTTGGCCTTGTAATAATCAACTAATTTCATCAATTCGGTCACATTTAAACCCGTATTGGCGCCTGCAACCATCTGATTTTGATCAAGTAATTCGATGGTTTGTTGGTGCGAATAAATCTCAATTTGTACTTTTTTAAGGTCTTTTTGAACCAAGGTAATGCTGTCGCGGACTTTCTTAATGGCAGGATTACTTTCGTCAATTTCGTATTCGGAAATGTAGTTTTTGGTAAACTGTACCGATAACACCGTAACCGATGAAGGCGCGCCAATTTGAACCGTGTTTTCGTTCAAATAATCGGCTACGTTTTTAATCACAATTTCACTCGTTCCTACCGGAAGATTGACCGAAGTGGTTTGTTGCAATTCGGCAGCATTAAAATAAACCGTTGCCGCTTTGATTTTGGCGGTTGCAAAAATGGGTTTCTGCGCCAATAAGCACGTAGAAACCAAAAGAAAAGAATACAAAAAGAAGTTTTTCATAGTGATGGATTTAAAATTGATTTTGAAATTCATGTGAAAATATGAAAAAACCACAGCTTTTTAGGGCTGTAGTTTTCAAGTAATTAACGCTTGTTTGAGTTAGTTAGTATAAGTTGTCAATTACTTTGTCTTTGGGATATTTGACTTTATAGCTGATTCTGATTTTCTTGGTTTCATTTGGTGCAAGCTTTAAATTCCAAGTCATGATACCGGTTTCTTCATTTACATTGGCTTTGCCATCGTCTAAAAGTTCAATGGTTACTTCTTTGTCGGAACTCAATGGATATTGATCTTTCAACAACATTTGCACGTCTTCTTTTTTGTTGTTTCTAACGGTTAAATCGTAGGTAAAGGTTTGTTCTTTATAGGATGACAAAAATTTGGTACCCGATTTATCGACTACTTTTTCACGTTTAATCGAGATTTTTTTATCGCGACCCATACTCAAATTTAAGGTGTCGGCGGTTTGATTAGGATTGATGTTGGTTTTGCCTACATACAAGCCTTCAAAAATAATATTGGCTTCACCAGGCAACAAATTGTATTTCGAATAATCGTTGATTTCGGCTAATAAAAACGCTTCTTTATCGGCACGAGGCACCGCATAATATTTGAAAGAAGCAGGTAATTTAATTTCTTTCAAGGCTACAGAATGCGCTTTTCCGTTGGATAAAATATCGTATGGAATATCGATGTCGAAGGAAACGTTGAGTTGGTTTTCGTTAATAGACGTATAATCATCCATTCGTTTGGTGGTTACCATAATAACCCCATTCACTCCTTGTGCACCATATAAAGCAGATGCTTGTGCGCCTTTAAGAACATTTACTGATTTTACAGCTTCTGGAGGCAATTGTTTTAATACTTCTTCAGACGAGATTTGATTGTCAATAACTACTAACGCTTGATTGGCTCCAGTTACAGTTTTGTTTCCTCTTAAAACGATTCTAGTATCTTTATCCATTTCAGTAGCTGGTGTAATTTGAAGTCCAGATACTTTTCCACTTAATGATTGAATAGTATTTGGATTTGCTGCTTGAGTAAGTTCTTTATATTGGTATGGATTTTCATACCTCAAAAACCACGAACTCAACAAAGGCGCTTGATTGTTTTGATTCGGGTTTCCACTAGACAAGGTTAGTTTTGCCTTTTTCCAATCGATGCCGGTGCTTTGAGCCACTTGTGCTTTGTACATCATATTGATTGGATCTTTTACATTTTCTACACGCAAATCGTAAAACGGATTCCACGATGCGGCATTGGTAATGTAATTAATGTCGAGGTTGACGTTTCCTGCTATTTCATTCATCACTTGAATGACTAATTTTCCTTTAGACGATTTTTCTTCCTTTTGGGTATTGACGGCTAGTTTTTCATTCAACGAGCGGAGTTTGGTATTCAATGCAACTTCTTTCTCATCTAAAATCACATAGGCATTGCCCAATTCGGTTCGTTTGTTTTTATAATAATCGGCTAATTTCATTAGTTCGGCTACATTCAAACCAGAATTGGCGCCAGCAACCATCTGATTTTTGTCTAGCAATTCGGTGGTTTTGCTGTTGGAAACCTTGTCAATTTGCACTTTCTTGATTTCTTTTTGAAGTAAGGTAATGCTGTCGCGGACTTTCTTAATCGCAGGATTGCTTTCGTCCAGTTCATATTCTGAAATGTAATTCTGAGTGAATTGCACCGACAACACCGTTACCGAAGACGGCGCACCCACTTGAATGGTGTTTTCATTCAAATAATCGGCTATGTTTTTGACCACAATTTCGCTGGTTCCCACAGGAAGATTCACCGAAGTAGTTTGTTGCAACTCGGCCGCATTATAATAAACGGTCGCGGCTTTTACTTTAGCAGCAGTAAAAATTGGTTTTTGAGCAAAAGTAAATGCCGAAACCAAAAACGAAAGGAACAGAAATTTTTTCATTTGGAAGAATTAAGAAAGATTATTTTTTTTATCGTCGATGTAATGTACTCCCATGCCACCCATGATTTTCATCGATTGAAATTCTTTTTCGGGATCAACCAAAATGGTTAACGTTTTGGTTTTTTCTTTCGGATTTATCGTGAATTCTTTAGAATAACGATAATCGTTACTGCTAATGTAAATTGTTATCGTTTTGGCGTTTTCATTCATCTCAACATTTAAAGAATAGGCTCCGGTGTTAGGGTCAATCTTGCAACTGCTCACAGCACCATTAGCATATATCATTAAGTTTGGATAGGTTTCTGCTGAAATGGGTTTATTGGTTTTTTTGTCTAAAACAAAACCTTTTATAGTAACTACCATCATTTTTTGTTGTTGAACCGCCATTTTTCCAATCAAATGTTTTATTGGTTTGGCTTCACAAGTTTGAACAGTTGTGACCGGTTGTTTGTTTTCTTGTGCCACAAGGTTAGACGTTAATATAACCGAAGCCGCCATGGCCACAGCAAATTTGAAATTATGATTTTTAGGATGGGTTTCGTATTCAAACGTTTGTTCCAATTGCGAAACGCTCAATCGAGCACAAATGTTTTTGTCTTTTGATTTTGCGATGAATTGCGCCACTTCACGATTGGTTTTGGTACTTAAATCAATTACGTTTTTGGCACATGAACTGCAAAACGAACCGTTGGCATTTGGAGTCATGTTGTTAAAGTTCTCGTGACACGGACTTGTAATTTCTAAGGAAAATTTCTTTTTCATAGCATTCTTTTTTAAGTGAAATCCAAATTCAAATCTTCGGATTACTTATATAGAGCACTATTTTGATAGAAAGGTTGGGATGAAATGGATTTTTTTTAAAAATTAAATTCATCTAGAATTAGTGAATCTTTTTCAACCGTAGTTTTGGTTTTGTTTTTTAGAAAAAATTGCGCAGGTCCAGAAACGACTAATGGAAACACTCCAGTAGTGTCGTTAGTATTTATCAGATTACGTCGTAACATCAATCGGGTCAAGAAATTATCTTGTTGTTTGGCAAACGATTTCAATTGGTTCTCCGAATCAAATCGGTACATGAATCCTTTGGGTTTTGGTATGATAGTCGCTAAAAACAAACATTCTTTTAAGGTTAAATCGGCGGGTCTTTTTTGGAAATAAAAATGCGACGCTTCGCCAATTCCGTAGATGTTTGGTCCCCATTCAATGATGTTGAAATACACTTCCAGCATACGTTCTTTAGATGCAATACGATTGTTTTCTAAGATGTAAACCAACAGAATTTCTTCTAATTTTCGCGACAAGGTTTTTTCACGTGTTAGGAATACATTTTTAATCAGCTGCATGCTGATGGTGCTGGCGCCACGAGCAAATTTCTTGGTTTTAATATTCTTAGCAATCGATTGTTTGAACGCTTCGTTTATAAACCCACGATGGTTAAAAAACGACGGGTCTTCGCTGGTTAAAACGCATTTTTGCAAGTAAGGCGAAATGGCATTTAAAGGCGTGTAATTTGGGTTGGAACTGCCTACCAAAATGGGGCGCTGTGCTACACCTTTATCAATGGCGCGGTAGGTGAATTCGGAGTTGATTTTGTTCAAATCGGCCTCACCGTATTTGGTAATTTTAAGATTTTCGGGTTTTAATTTGCTTTCAAAAACCACTTGGTCGGGTTTGCTTTTATTGAATTCGAAATTCAAATTGTAACTGAAATTTCCTTGTGCCTCCATGCCTTTAAAATGACTGAACAAACCATCGGGCAACGACGTGATAAAGTCTTGTGCCTTCATTTTTGGGATGTTCAATTTTAAGGCAACAATCTTATCAGTATCATTAGTGTATGAAAGATAGGGTGCGCATTTTATAGCATTAATTTTGACTTGCGAAGTGCTGTCGATAGCCATAAATCGGTCACCAAAAACAAAACGATAATCGAAACGTGCACTTTTAATCAGCACATCATTTTTGGCGATTTTGGCGTGATTGATTTTGAAATTTTCGATAGAAGTATAGCCGTCAATATGCAATTCACCACCACTCATATCGAGATTTTCTAAATTGAAATGAATGGTTTTAAAACTGGTTTTTAAATGAATTTTTTTGTCCAAATACGGAATTCGAATGCTATCGTTTTTGGTATCGAAGAATTTCAAATCGGCTTTTCGATCACGTGGATCGGCAAAACCAGAAATACTCCAGTTTTGCGTTAAATGGTCTTCTTTGACTTTAATTATCGAGTGGAGTTTCTTGTCTTCCAATTGCAATTGCACAAAATCAAAAACCACTTTGTTGCCCATGTCGTCCATTTTGAAGGCAAATCCCTTTACATTCATGTCGGTCGGAACCAGATTTAATGTTTTGGATAAAATGCGATAAGCCAGTTTGGCATAATTGACTTGTTGGTCGTCGCTTTTTTCTTCTTTCTTTCGTTTCAGAAAGGCATCAAAATTGCGGCCTTTTTCGTTTTTCACCAATTGGATAAAGCCTTTATTGATTTCGAGTTTTCCTAATTGAATGTTTCCAAAAAGTAATTCCCAAACATTAACGGAAGTTTTTAGATTTTTAATGCTAACTAAAGTATCGGCTTTTTGTGGAACCAGCGTTATTTCTTCAAATTCCAAATCGGATATGCCGTGAAATTTCGCATTTTTCACATGAAAACGGCATTGGTAATCGCGGTTCAGTTTATGGTCAATTCGGGCAATGGCAGTTTCTAGAATCGAATTTCTAAAAGCAATAACCACAATTACTCCAAGTAAACCTACCAGAAGCACTAGTTTTATAAAAAGAAGGGTTTTTTGCTTTTTGGTTCTCATTTTATTTTTTAGCATTTACTTCCAATCCCACACCAATAACATTGGGTAAATATGGGCCGTTGAAATTATTGGAAACAATGACTTTATAGGTTCCTTTTGAGAGTGTAACGCCTTCTTTTACGGTATAACTTAAATCGCATACATCGCCAGAACAATCGGCCAATTCTTTCCCAGATGAGTCTTTAATCTTTAAATCGATACTGAATTTTTCTTTGGTGCCATCTGGATGTTCCATTACAAAATCAATTGGCACACTATTGAATTGGTAATCAAATACATGGCTAAATGTAAAAACGATGTCATACAATTGGGTGTCATTATCGATGGTAAAATTAAAGGTTTTAGCATCCGATTTTTTCCATTGGTGGTTTTCTGGTAAATCTTGAAAGTTACTGTATAAGCCGCCATTTTTTTGACAAGACGTTAGTGATAAGAGCAAGAAGCATAAAAAAGTAAATTTAGTTTTCATACACTGTTGGTTTTTTAGATAACGTCTTTATTATTTGATTTATTATCCAAATAAATGTTCGACTACTTCTTCTATTTTTGAAACCAAAACGACTTTGATTCCGTTGTTTTTCACAGAAATCTTATTGTATTTGGAAACAAAAATGGTGGCAAAACCTAATTTTTCGGCTTCTTGAATGCGTTGTTCCACACGGTTAACAGGACGAATTTCACCTGAAAGTCCAACTTCTCCTGCAAAGCAAACGTCTTTACCCACAGCAATATCTTCATTTGACGAAAGTATGGAGGCCACAACCGCCAAGTCAATGGCAGGATCATCAACAGAAATTCCTCCAGTAACATTTAAAAATACGTCTTTTGTTCCCAATCGAAAGCCAGCACGTTTTTCTAAAACCGCTAGGAGCATGTTTAATCTTTTGGCGTTATAACCTGTTGTGCTTCGTTGGGGCGTTCCATAAACAGCAGTTGAGACGAGCGCTTGAATTTCAATCATAAGCGGTCGCATGCCTTCTAAAGTAGACGCGATAGCGGTTCCCGAAAGTTCTTCTTCGCGATGCGAAAGTAAAATTTCGGAAGGATTGGAAACTTCTCGTAAGCCCGAACCTTGCATTTCGTAAATTCCAAGTTCGGCAGTAGAACCAAAGCGGTTTTTTAAGCTTCGTAAAATACGGTATACATGATTTCGATCACCTTCAAATTGCAAAACCGTGTCGACCATATGCTCCAAAATCTTGGGTCCGGCGATGGTTCCGTCTTTAGTTATATGTCCGATTAAAATTACTGGAACATTGGTTTCTTTGGCAAATTTTATTAATTCGGCAGTACATTCTCGAATTTGAGAAATACTTCCAGCAGTCGATTCGATGTAATCGGTATGTAACGTTTGGATGGAGTCAATAATGACGATTTCAGGTTCGATTTCCTGAATTTGGCGAAAGATGTTTTGCGTTTTAGTTTCCGTTAAGATATAGCAATTGTCATCTTTAGACGTAATTCTTTCGGCGCGCATTTTGATTTGTTTCTGACTTTCTTCGCCCGAAACATATAGGGTTTTATAGGGTAATTTTAAGGATATCTGAAGCAACAATGTACTTTTTCCAATTCCGGGTTCACCGCCTAAAAGGATTAATGAGCCAGGTACAATTCCGCCACCAAGGACACGATTCAATTCACCATCTAAGGTGTCTAATCGCACTTCTTGCGACGAGTCGATTTCGGCAATTCTAAGTGGTTTTGGTGCTTTTTTTACTTCCGAAGTGGGTTTCCAACTTGTTTTTTCTTCTTTTTGAATGATTTCTTCAACAATAGTATTCCATTCTTTGCAGGCATTGCATTGTCCTTGCCATTTGGCATATTGAGTTCCGCAATTTTGACAAAAGAATGACGTTTTGAGCTTTGCCATTTAGCGTATTTGTTTCTGCTGATTTAGTTATTTCTTTTTAATTTGAGATTTAAGCGCGTCTGCTTTATCGAGCATCATGTCTTTGGTTAAATCTCCTATGGGTTGCGCTTGAAAGGCATTTTGATAATAGCGTACGGCATTTTTAATATCGCCAGTGTTTTCATAATACATCGCCATGTGATAATCGCCTAACATTGATTTAGGATACATTTTATGAGAAAGTTGGGCCAGTTGTTCAAATTCGCCATAGGCTTTGTTTTTTAAAATAGCGGCTTCAATGGCTTTGAAATCGTTGATTCTGATGTTCATTTTGATGCCCAACGCTTTGTCTAAAACATCGTATTTGTTTTTAAGATAATCGACATAACCCGATTCTAGCTTGACAATTTTTTCTTGAAATTCAGCTGTAGAAATGGGTTGATAGGCAGCAAAAAACTGATACAACGCACTTGGTATAGAATACAACACTAAAGAATAGTGAGAAGCTTCTTTAAAATCGTCGAATCTATAATTTAATGTAGGATTGTTAAGGGCTTTAATATTGGTGTCTAATGTGGTTATTTTTTCTTTCATGGATTTTACATCACCATCACCCGAAGATTGGTAGTAGAACATGTTTTGTTTAAACGTACCTAATCGTTCTGCAACACGAGTTTCCATTTCAAAAGGCAGTTCTGGACTTAGCGAAATATAGGCGTTAAAAAGCGGATTGTCTTTGTATAAAAATAAATTCATTACGCCAGCAGTAAGGTCATGACCAGCAATCATTCTGAAATTAGAAGTTCGGTATCTGCTTTGGATGTAAGGCACCAATTCACCACCAATAAACTCAAAAAAGTCTTCACCTTTATCTTGTGGTAAACCTGTTGTTTCGTCAAAAGAGCAGTAGTCTTCACGTTCATTATTTTGGTTGAATTGCAATCCTACAATAATCACTTCGGGTAAATCATCCCAATAATAGCCGTAATTTAAGGCACCTTGAAAAGGTTCAAACAAATAATCACCATCTAGAAGTAGCAGTAAAGGGTAGGTTTTTTTAGAATCTTTGTTATAACTCGGGGGTAATGATACTTTTAGGTATTTATAGCCGTCCAATTTTCTAGACAAAACGCTGTCTTTAACCTTTTGTGCAAATCCGTTACAACTAAAGGCAATAACAATTAAAAGAAGTAATTTTTTCATAAAAACGTTTGATTTTGAATAACTAAAAGTAATCTAAAATCAAGCAATATAATAAATTATTTTCTATTCAGTATGGGAAGCAGTAAAAATGATAATAATCCTAAGATCAAAACCAAAAGCATTTGAGACGTCCAAATAATCCATCCAAAGGCAGCCCCAGCGGGTTCTGCAATTGCATAAAATAAAAGTACTTTTGAAGTTAAAAATGGATAGGCTCCAAAGCCACTATTGGTAAATGCAATGGCAATACTTCCTACCACAAAACAAGTAATAATAGCGCCGACAGAAAGTGAAGATGTTTCCGGAATTACCTTGGTAGCAACATAATACGTAACAAGATAGGACAGCCAAATTAGGATTGTTTGGAAAATGTATTTCCATTTTTCTTTCATGTGAAAAATACTTAATAATCCTTCTTTTAATCCAGAGATTTTTTCTTTAAAAAGCAATACGATTTTTAATTTGGAGTATTTGTAAACCAAAATAAAAACAATAAAACCTACGATTCCAAAAGTTAAAATCAAGGCTAGTAAATGCAGTGGAATTTTATCCAGAATAAAGGCTTTTACAATTTTAAATTGGAGTATAACGGCTAATAGCATGAAAAATAACAAGAAGAACATATCTATTATTCTCTCGGCCACAATGGTCCCGAAGCCTTTGTCGAAGGGAATGTTGTTGTATTTTTTTACAATTAAAGCTCTAGAGATTTCACCCGATTTAGGCACGGTTAAATTGAGAAGATAGCCAATATTAACTGCCATAAAATTATTTTGAAAATTGGAATCGTATCCCAAATGGTCGAGCATGTATTTCCAACGATAAGCACGTAGGGCATTGCCAATAAATCCTATGAAAACCGCTAATGTTACATAAAAATAATTGGCATTTTTAAAATAGCCAATAATTTCTTGGATTTGTGCCTCGGTAAATTGGTAGTATTGGTATACAATGATTCCAACGCCCAATAAAATTGGAATAAGAATCGACAGCCATTTACTGATTTGATTTTTCAAAAGATTATTTCAAAGAATTGTCGTTTTCATTCGGAAAAACGAGCCATGGTTTGAATGTTTTAGCTTCTTCAAAATCTAAAGTAGCATAAGAAATAATGATGATGATGTCGCCGGCATGTACTTTTCGTGCTGCAGGACCATTGAGCGTAATTTCGCCTGAATTGCGTGCGCCTTTAATAGCGTAGGTTTCAAAGCGTTCGCCATTATTAATGTTTACAATAGAAACTTTTTCGCCCTCAATAAGATTGGAGGCATCCATTAAAGCTTCGTCGATAGTAATACTACCGATATAGTTCAAATCTGCGCCAGTTACTTTAACGCGATGAATTTTTGATTTTACAACTTGAATTTGCATGGGGCAAAGTTAAATTAATTTAGTGAAATAGTATCAATCAATCTGATTTTGTTAACAAAAACGGCAATAAAAGCACGATATTTCTTGTTTTTATTTTTTCGAATACATGGCAATAAGGTAGCCTCGTCTGCAATTTCAAAATATTCTAGTTCGAAAACAGGATGATTTTGAAAGGTTTTAGCAACAAATTCTGAAACGCTTTTAGCAGATTTTGTGCCAAATTGTTTTTTTGCTTCGTTAATGGTTTTGTAAATTATTGCCGCTTCGGATTTTTCTTTTTCGGAAAGTCTTTCATTTCTAGAACTCATTGCTAATCCGTTAGATTCTCTATAAATTGGACAGCCAATAACGGTTACGGTTAATTTTTCTTTTTCTACGAGCTTTTTCACAATTTGTAATTGTTGGAAATCTTTTTCGCCAAAATAAGCATTCGTTGGCTGTACAATTTCAAAGAGCCGTTTAACAACTGTACCAACACCGTCAAAGTGTCCGGGACGAAATTTGCCTTCCATTTGATGTTCCAATCCATCAAAACTGTACTGTTCAGATTTGGTATTTCCTTCATAAATATCGTCTACTGATGGCGCATATACCAGAATTTTATCGGAAACTGACTTTACTTTTTCAACATCATTTTCTAAGGTTCTAGGATATTTTTCTAAATCATCAGCATTGTTGAATTGCGTTGGATTTACAAAAATACTAATCACAGTAGTAGTGTTATTTTCAACAGATTTTTTTAGTAACGAAAGGTGTCCATCGTGTAATGCACCCATAGTAGGAACAAAACCAATGGTAGATTTAATGAGGCCTTTATCTTTCAAGTAGCTTGTTAAATCGGCTTTTTTGTTAAAAATATGCATCTGTTTTTAATTAAAATAGGGTACAAACTTACTACTTTAGTAATTATCTGCATAAATTTTTGTAATTTTGCCTGTTTTTTATTGCCAATACATACATACATAACATAATGGAAGATAAGAGGATATTATATGTATCATCTGAAGTGGTGCCTTATTTAGCAGAGAATGAAGTTTCTCTAATGTCATATGACGTACCAAAAATGATTAATGATCAGGGTGGACAAATCAGAATTTTCATGCCTCGATATGGAAATATTAATGAAAGAAGACATCAACTACATGAAGTAATTCGCCTTTCTGGGATGAATTTAGTGGTAAACGATGTCGATATGCCTTTGATTATCAAAGTAGCTTCCATTCCGAAAGAACGCATTCAGGTATATTTTATTGACAACGATGAATATTTCAAAAGAAAAGCAACGTTTTCTGATGAAGATGGGGTATTGTATCCCGATAATGATGAGCGTGCCATTTTCTTCGCCAAAGGTGTTGTTGAAACGGTAAAAAAATTGAATTGGGTTCCCGATATTATACATGTACACGGTTGGATGGCTTCCATGCTACCGGTTTACATGAAACATTTTTACAAAGACGAGGCCTTGTTTTCTGAAACAAAAATTGTTACTTCGGTATATGGTCAATCTTTTGATGGAACTTTGGATGTTGAAATGATCAATAAAATTAAGTTTGACGGAATTCCGAACGAGGCTGTTGCCGATATGGAAGTTCCAAATTACGAAAGTTTAATTAAAACCTCGGTAATGCACTCGGATGCCGTGATTATTGCTTCCGAAAATCTTTCTCCAAGTTTAACAAAATTTATAGAATCTTCAGGGAAACCTTTTTTACCTTTCGCTCCGAAAGATGCGTTTGCTGAGGCCTACACGTCTTTTTATAAAAAGATGTTATAATATAATTACAAAAAACATGAAATTTAATTTCTTTCTTAAAACAGTAGTGGTTGGAATAGCAATCGTTTTATTCGCCTCTTGCGACAGAGACTTTAATGAAATTGGTTCTGGAATTGTTGGAGATGAACACTATGGTTTGAACCATAATACATATGATGTAGTTGCATACAACCAAGGGTTAGGTCCTGTTCAGTCTAACAATCTGCCTGTCAATCAGTTTGGTTTTTACAACAATCCAGTTTTTGGAAAAACTACCGCTAGCTATGTTACACAATTGGAGTTGGCTTCAACAAACCCAACGTTTTATGATCCAGCTAATATCGTAGTGGATTCTGTTTATTTATATGTACCCTATTTTTCAACTTTTGTGAGTACGGATACCGATTCGGGTGATAGTACTTATGAATTGGATTCGATTCAAGGTAGCGCACCCATAAAATTGAGTATTTATGAATCGAATAAGTTTTTAGAAACGTTTGATTACACTAATGGTCCGCAACAATTGCAAAAATATTACTCCAATCAACAAGTACAGTTTGAAAATGAAGGAATGATTTTAGGAAATAGATTGAATGATGACAACGGAAGCATTTATGATTTGACCGCTACCAATGACAACAGTCAAAATGATAAATTTACTTTTAGTGATAAGCAAATAAAATTATACAAAGAGGCAGCTCATACTAATGTCGCTGAACGCAAGGCACCAGGTATGTTCATTAATTTGAATAAGACATTCTTTAAAAATAAAATTGTCAATGCACCTTCAGGGAAATTGTACAATAACAATGTGTTTAAAAATTATTTTAGAGGATTGTATTTTAAAGTAGAGCCTTCTGCAGGTTCACCCAGTCAAGGAACTTTAGCCATGATGAATTTTTCTAGAGGAACTATCACTATGGTGTATCATGACCAAACGTCATCTACCGATACTGCGGTAATCCGAAAAACACTCACTTTAAACCTTTCTGGAAATACCGTAAATTTCTTAGATAATGACAATAACTTTCCAGGTTATGTAACTCCAAATCCTACTACTGGAGATGATAATTTATATCTAAAAGGCGGCAATGGATCAATGGCCATTATCGATTTATTTGATGGTAAAAAGAATGATGATTCACCAGCGTTAAATCAGATGCGAACTGATAAATGGTTAGTGAATGAAGCTAATATTACTTTCTATATAGACAAAACTAAATTAGGAACTAGTGCGCCAGAACCTAACCGAGTTTATTTGTATGATTTAACACACAATAGACCGTTGGCAGACTTCTTTATTGATGGGTCTACTAGTACTAGTACTAAATTTAATAAGTCTATTCATGGAGGAATTCTACTGGATGATCAATCTAAAGTAGTAAAAATATCCGATGGGACTCGCGGAACAAAATATAAAGTTAGAATTACAAATCATATAAGAAATCTTATTAAATTTGGTGGTTCGGATGTCGCTACCGACTCAACTAATGTGCGCTTGGGATTGATTGTGACAGAGAACATAATGAATGTAACTAGAGCAACATTAGTATCGCCATTTTCTACTTCAAATGTAAATAACACAGATGGCACATTTGTTTCTAAGTATGTGCCAGTAATGTCAGTTGCAAATCCTTTGGGAACTATTTTGTATGGTTCAACACCAAATGTGCCAGTAGGGAAAAGAATACAATTAGAAATTTATTATACTAAACCTGACTAATTAAATAGTACAACTATGTGTGGAATTGTTGGATATATTGGATATAGAGAAGCTTATCCTATCGTAATAAAAGGATTAAAACGTTTAGAATACCGAGGGTATGACAGTGCCGGTGTAATGCTATTCGATGGAAAAGAGTTGAAAGTTTCCAAAACCAAAGGAAAAGTTTCCGATTTAGAGGAGCGTTCTTCCAAAGAGATTACGACTAATGGAACGATTGGTATCGGACATACTCGATGGGCTACTCACGGAGTTCCTAATGATGTAAATTCGCATCCACATGTTTCAAATTCAGGGGATTTAGTAATCATTCACAACGGTATTATCGAAAATTATGAACCGTTGAAAAAAGAATTAATCAATAGAGGTTACGTGTTCAAATCGGATACGGATACGGAAGTTTTGGTTAATCTTATTGAAGAAGTTCAAAAAAACGAAAAATTAAAATTAGGTAAGGCAGTTCAAGTAGCTTTAAACCAAGTAGTGGGAGCTTATGCTATTTGTGTTTTTGACAAGAAAAAACCAGACGAAATAGTTGTAGCGAGATTGGGAAGTCCATTAGCTATTGGTGTGGGAGAAGATGAGTTTTTTATTGCTTCTGATGCTTCACCTTTTATAGAATATACGTCAAATGCTATTTATTTAGAAGACGAAGAAATGGCCATTGTGCGTTTGCATAAGCCATTAAAAATAAGAAAAATCAAAGATGACTCTTTAGTAGATCCCTACATTCAGGAGTTGCAGATGAATTTAGAGCAAATTGAAAAAGGCGGTTACGATCATTTCATGCTCAAAGAAATTTATGAGCAGCCAAGTGTCATTAAAGATACGTATAGAGGTAGACTTAATGCCAATAGTGGTTTAATCCAAATGGCTGGTGTTGAAGATAATATTGAAAAATTCCTCAATGCAGACCGTATCTTGATTATTGCTTGTGGAACGTCATGGCACGCTGGTTTAGTAGCAGAATATGTTATTGAAGAATTTGCAAGAATTCCTGTTGAAGTTGAATATGCTTCTGAATTTAGATATAGAAATCCCATTATCACTAATAAAGACGTAGTAATTGCTATTTCACAATCGGGTGAAACAGCCGATACCTTAGCCGCTATAAAATTAGCTAAAGAAAAAGGCGCTTTTGTTTTTGGGGTATGTAATGTGGTTGGTTCTTCTATTTCTAGAGAAACTCATGCAGGCGCTTATACGCATGCAGGACCAGAAATTGGTGTGGCTTCAACCAAAGCATTTACGACTCAAATTACCGTTTTAACCATGATTGCACTTCGTTTGGCAAAAGCGAAAGGTACTATGTCTAATTCTGATTTCCATAGATGTCTGCAAGAACTGGAATTGATTCCAGAAAAGGTAACCGAAACGTTAGCTTTAACGAATGATATCTCTAAAGAAATAGCTGCTATTTATAAAGATGCGCCAAATTGTTTATACTTAGGTAGAGGATATAATTTCCCAGTAGCTTTAGAAGGTGCCTTAAAATTAAAAGAGATATCATACATTCATGCAGAAGGATATCCAGCGGCCGAAATGAAGCACGGCCCAATTGCATTAATCGATGAAAAGATGCCAGTTGTAGTGATAGCTCCAAAACAAGGGCATTATGATAAAGTGGTAAGTAATATTCAAGAAATCAAATCGAGAAGCGGAAAAATTATTGCCATTGTTACAAAAGGGGATAAGCAAGTAAAAGAATTAGCCGATCACGTGATTGAAATTCCTGAAACATCGGATGCTTTATCGCCATTATTAACTACAATACCGTTGCAATTATTATCTTATCATATTGCAGTTCTGAGAGGATGCAATGTAGATCAGCCAAGAAATTTAGCTAAATCGGTTACTGTTGAATAAATAGTAAAAATAAACATAAAAAAAGCGAGAAGTAATTCTCGCTTTTTTTATGAAAATATTTTTGAGTAAAATGTAAAAATTTACGCAAAAATAGTATGTACGCATAATAAATTGAGCTAAAATTCACAATAAGTTAAGAAAAACTTAAAAATGATAATTATGCGAATAAACAATAAAGAATCGTAAAAACTGATAATTATTAAAATAATAGTGTCTTTTTTTATTAATTTAAAAATAATTTGTATTTTGGCTACTTAAACCAACAAAATCAAACCTAATGAAGATTTATTATTTTATTTTGACGTTGTTTTTTTGTAGCGTATCCTTCGCACAAAACACAATTTCAGGTTCGGTAAAAAACAGTAAAAACGAACCAATTCCCGGCGCAAACGTAAAGATCGTTGGCGAAACTTCGGGAGCAGCAACGGATGGAGACGGTAAATTCATTCTTAAAGTTACCAAAAAACCACCTTTCACTATTGAGATTACGAGCATTGGCTATGCTACTCAAAAAGTAGAAGTAAGTTCTGCAGGGCAAAAGATAGATGCCGTTTTAGAAAATGCTGACACCCAACTTGATGAGATTGTAGTTTCTGCTTCTAGAACTCCAGAGCGTATCAAAGAGTCGCCTGTTACCATTGAAAGAATGGGAGTAAAAGACATAAAGAAATCGGCTTCGCCAACCTTTTATGATGGTTTAGAAAATCTAAAAGAAGTGCAGATGAATACGAGTAGTATGTCATTTAAATCTATTAATACAAGAGGTTTCGCAACGGTTGCTAATACGCGTTTTATGCAATTAGTAGATGGGATGGATAATTCATCTCCATTGTTAAACTTTGTACTTGGAAATTTAATAGGTATTTCAGAGGTAGATGTTCAAAATGTTGAGTTATTGCCTGGTGCTTCATCGGCGTTGTATGGAGCAAATGCCTTTAACGGAATTATGTTTATGACCAGTAAAAGTCCATTCACAAGTCAAGGGATTACTGCCTATGTAAAATATGGACAAACTAATCAAAAAGCTGCTGGAGCCAATGATTATGTAGATTATGGGGTTAGAGTTGCACATGCATTTGATAAACATTTTGCTGCCAAAGCTAATTTTACGTTCTTAAAAGCTACCGATTGGTACGCAACAGATTATAGAGATTTAAACAACCCAGGAAAAGATAGATCGTATTACAATTATAATGGATTGAATGTGTATGGTGATGAGGCTTCAACTAACCTTAAAGGTGTTGGTCAGTCTTTAGCAGCATTAGGTTTGATACCTGCATCAGCCGTAAACTTATTGCCAAGTTATAATGTAAGTAGAACCGGATACAACGAAGTTGATTTAACCGATAATAAAGTTAGAAATGCTAAAATTGATTTTTCGCTTCATTTTAAACCGTGGGCAAACGATACAGAAATCATTTGGCAAAGTAAATTTGGTTTTGGTAATACAGTATATCAAGGAGCAAACAGATATTACTTGAATGGATTTTTTATGCAACAACATAAATTAGAAATTAAAGGTAAAAATTTCTTTGTAAGAGGTTATACTACCACAGAAGACGGAGGTAAATCTTACGACATGTTGTTTACAGCATTAAATGTAAACAGAGCTTGGAAAAGTGATGCCACTTGGTTTGGACAATATGCCGGACAATATATTACGTCTACTTTAGGAGGCGCAACGCCAGATCAAGCGCATGCGGCAGCTAGAGCAGTGGCTGATACGGGTAGATTAATTCCGGGAACAGACGCTTTTAAAGCAGCTTTCAATAACGTAATATCTAATCCAGATGTGCTTTCAGGTTCTAAATTGGTAGACAATTCTAGAATTTATCATTCAGATGCGAATTATAATTTTAAAGATCTTTTCAAACCAATTGAAATTCAAGTTGGAGGTTCATTTAGACAATACCAATTGAATTCACATGGTAGAATTTACACCGATGCAAATGGTCCTATTTACTATAACGAATATGGAATGTATACACAGTTGCAAAAGAAATTAATGGAAGACCGATTGAAATTAACAGGATCTGTTCGTTATGACAAATCTAAAAACTTTGATGGTAATTTTTCTCCAAGAATTTCGGCAGTTTATTCCGCTGGAGCTCAAAAAAACCATACGTTTAGAGGTTCATTCCAAACAGGTTTCCGTAACCCATCTACTCAAGACCAATACATCGGATTTAATGTGGGTAATGCCGTATTGATTGGTTCAGCACCAGACAACTTAACGAGATATTCAGAAACATTGCCTGTTGCAACAGCAACTGGACAAGCATTTGCAGGAGGAACTTCAGTTGTGATGACTGGTTTAAATGCGTATAACAATTCGTATACAGCATCTTCAGCACAAGCATTTGCTGCTTTAGCAGGAACAGATCCTTTAACTGCTGCAACATTATTAAGAAAATCAAACGTTGGTTATGTAAAACCTGAAACGGTTAGAGCTATTGAATTAGGGTATAGAGGTCAATTTAAAGGTTTTTCATTTGATATTAACACGTATTATAATACCTATAATAATTTCTTAGGAAACTTAACAGTTGTGGCTCCATTCTATGGTGCTGCCGTAGATTCTCCAAACCCACTTGGTAACCCATTAACAGATTTAGGTACTCAATCATTGCACGCTCTTGCTAATGGAAATACTAGAAATTACCAATTGTATACCAACACCGATATCGAAATTAAATCATTAGGATTTGGCGTTGGTGTGTCTAAAAAAGTATACAAAGATTTCGAAGTAAGTGCTAATTATAATTATGCACAATTCGATTTTGATCAAGCAAAAGACCCAAGTTTTGAAGCAGGTTTCAATACACCTAAACACAGAGTAAAAGCGTCTTTTGGAAACGAAAAATTATTTAAAAACTTTGGTTTCAATGTAAGCGGAAGATGGAGTACAGAATATTTATGGCAATCTACCTTTGCTGATGGTATGATTCCATCTGCAACAGTATTTGATGCACAGATTAATTACGCTATTCCTAAACTAAAATCAGTATTAAAATTAGGAGCTGCTAATCTTGGAGGTAAAGAATACCAACAAGTTTTAGGAGCTGGTTTAATTGGGCAACAATATTTTGCATCTTTAACAATCAATCCATAATTTTTAGTAAAATAACATATAATACATACTATTATGATAAAAAATTTCAAATGGCTTTTATTGGTTTCTCTAACCTTTGTAGCCTGTAACAATAGTGAAGATGTAACAGTTGATGCTAATTCATCAGATGGATTGCCACTTACATCAGGATCGGCAGACTTTTCTAAATATGTATCATTAGGAAACTCGTTGACCGCAGGGTATAGTGATAGTGCCCTTTTTATAGAGGGACAAAAAGGATCTTATCCAGCAATTTTATCGCAACAATTTGCTTTAGTTGGTGGTGGTTCATTCTCAATACCATTTATGAATGATAATGTTGGAGGATTGCTTTTGGGAGGTACTCAAGTAGCTGGACCAAGATTGTTTTTTAACGGATCAGGGCCTGTTCCTGTTTCTGGAACTCCATCTACAGAAATCACAAATCATTTAACAGGACCTTTTAATAATATGGGTGTTCCTGGAGCTAAAAGTTTTCATTTGTTAGCGCCTGGGTATGGTAATGCCGCTGGGGTTGCAACAGGTCAAGCAAATCCGTACTATGTTCGATTTGCTTCTTCAGCAACATCTACAGTTATTGATGATGCAACAGCTCAAAACCCAACGTTTTTTTCTCTTTGGATAGGTAATAATGACGTTTTAGCTTATGCTACTTCTGGTGGAACGGGAACCAACCAAACAGGAAATTTGAATCCAGCAACTTATGGGCCTAATGATATTACAGATCCAAACGTTTTTGCTTCGGTTTACAATACTTTAGTAACTAATTTAACCGCTAATGGAGCAAAAGGAGTAGTGGCTAATATTCCTTATGTTACTTCGGTACCTTTCTTTACTACAGTACCAACCAATCCTATTCCGGGATTACCTGCAGCCAGTGCGGCTCAATTGAATCAATTGTTCGGAGCAATTAATCAAATTACTACAACAATTGGACAACCAAACCGTTTTGTTACTTTAGTGGCTGATGATGGAAATCCAGCAACGGTAGAACAAAATCCTTTATTAATTGTAGACGAATCATTACCAAACTTATCAGCTGCTATTACAGCAGTATTGACTCCAGCTTTGGGAGCAACAACCGCAGGATATGTTGGAAATTTATACGGTAGAGCAAGACATGCGAGTAACGCTACGGCTACTAAAGATTATATTTTATTGACAGCTAGAGGTATTATTGGAACGACACAAACAGGCGCTCCTTCTCCTTTTAATACTGTTGGGGTTTCTTATCCAATGCAAGACAATACTACATTAACGGCTACAGAAACAGCTGAGGTTAAAACGGCAACAGATGCTTATAATACAACTATTCAAGCATTAGCTTCTTCTAAAGGATTGGCGTTTGTAAATGCAAATGCAGTATTAGGGCAAGTAGCTAATGGAGGACTTTCTTATAATGGTTTTACCATGACTTCAACTTATGTAACAGGAAATTCTTTTTCATTAGACGGTGTTCATCCAAGTCCAAGAGGATATGCTTTAATCGCGAATAAATTTATTGAAGCAATCAATGCTACTTATGGATCTAATTTAAAAGGAGTTAACTTAGGAAATTATAGAATACTTTTCCCAGCTTCTCTATAAGAAAATAAATATATTTTTATCAAAACCATCAACGTTAGTTGGTGGTTTTTTTGTTTGTATACTATAGATTTCTCGATGATTAATGCGTTGTATGATAAAAAAAACAAAAAACATATAAAAAAATAGCTTTTTGCTATTGATTTTCTATTTAGAAAAATTATCTTTGCACTCTGAAAAATGACATCATTTTTTCATTTCTAAAACGCTATTAAATAAATACATAAGCAATGTCAAAAGCAATAGGAAAAGTTTCACAGATCATCGGACCAGTAGTTGACGTAGTGTTCAATACAAAAGATGCTGAATTACCAAAAATTTATGATTCACTAGAAATCATTAAAAAAGATGGTTCTAAATTAATACTTGAAGTACAATCACATGTTGGTGAAAATACCGTTCGTACTGTATCTATGGACTCTACAGATGGTTTAAGCAGAGGTGTTGATGTTCACGGAACAGGTGCTCCAATACAAATGCCAATCGGTGCTGATGTATACGGACGCTTGTTTAACGTGGTTGGAGATGCTATCGATGGTTTAGGAGATTTACCTAAAGACGGAGCTAACGGAATGCCAATTCACAAACAAGCACCAAAATTTGAAGATTTATCAACTTCTACAGAAGTTTTATTTACAGGAATTAAAGTAATCGATTTAATTGAGCCTTATGCAAAAGGAGGTAAAATTGGATTGTTTGGTGGTGCTGGAGTAGGTAAAACAGTATTGATTCAGGAGTTGATTAACAATATTGCAAAAGGTCACGGTGGTCTTTCTGTATTCGCAGGAGTAGGAGAAAGAACTCGTGAAGGAAATGACTTACTTCGTGAGATGTTAGAGTCAGGAATTATTAAATATGGTGAAGATTTCATGCACTCTATGGAAAATGGAGGATGGGATTTAACTAAAGTTGACAAACCAGGAATGAGAGAGTCTAAAGCTACTTTCGTTTTCGGACAAATGAATGAGCCACCAGGAGCAAGAGCTCGAGTTGCTTTATCAGGATTGTCAATCGCAGAATATTTCCGCGATGGTGCAGGTTCAGATCAAGGTAAGGACGTACTTTTCTTCGTTGATAATATCTTCCGTTTTACACAAGCAGGTTCAGAGGTTTCGGCTCTTTTAGGTCGTATGCCTTCTGCGGTAGGTTACCAACCAACATTAGCAACAGAAATGGGTGCGATGCAGGAAAGAATTACATCTACTAAAAAAGGATCTATTACATCCGTACAAGCGGTATATGTTCCTGCGGATGACTTAACGGATCCAGCTCCTGCAACAACCTTTGCTCACTTAGATGCAACAACAGTATTGTCTCGTAAAATTGCTGAGTTAGGTATCTATCCAGCGGTAGATCCATTAGATTCTACTTCTCGTATCTTGACACCGCTAATTTTAGGTAATGAGCACTACGATTGTGCACAAAGAGTAAAAGAAATTCTTCAAAAATACAAACAACTTCAAGACATCATCGCTATCCTTGGTATGGAAGAGTTGTCTGAAGAGGATAAATTATCAGTATCAAGAGCACGTAGAGTGCAACGTTTCTTATCTCAACCATTCCACGTAGCAGAGCAATTTACTGGTATTCCTGGAGTATTGGTTGATATTAAAGATACTATCAAAGGATTCAACATGATTATTGATGGTGAATTAGACCACTTGCCAGAAGCAGCTTTCAACCTTAAAGGAACTATTGAAGATGCTATCGAAGCCGGACAAAAAATGTTAGCAGAAGCGTAAGAATTAGGATTAAGGAAACAAAGAATTAGGATTTTATGAACTTCCTAAATCGAAAACCCTAAATCCAGAATCCTAAATTAAATAATATGATTTTAGAAATAGTATCACCGGAAGCTACATTATTCAAAGGTGAAGTAACTTCGGTTTCTTTGCCAGGTGTTGATGGTTCGTTTCAAATATTGAACAATCACGCACCAATAGTTTCTATTTTAAAACAAGGAACAGTGAAAATTACTGCTTCTAGTTTTAAGTTTGAAAGTGACGTTTTGGAAGGAAAATTTACTAAAGTAAACGACCAAAACTACACACTTGATATCGCATCAGGGACTATTGAAATGAAAGACAATAAAGTAATTGTTTTAGCAGATTAAGACAGTTCAAAATAAAACTAAAAAGCCAAGCATTATTGTTTGGCTTTTTTTATTTTTGAAGTATGGATTCTTTACAAGATAAAACATTGAAAATATATTCTGGGAAAAGAGCTTGGTATGAACTAGTACTCGCAGCTATATTTTTTTCAATTACTATTTTTACTTTCCTTTTGTTTTTATATCAATTACTATTTAAAACTTCAAGTTTTGTTTTTGTGATTGAGTTATATAAATTTTTCATTTATGGTTTACCAAGTTTAGCAAGTGGAATTACATTTTCTGCGACAAAAGATATTGAGATAGAAGACAATACTATTGTAACACGTTATCTTGTCGGAAAATTTTCTAAAAAGATTGTATCAAAAGTTAGTGAATTTGAATATGTATCCGTGTTTAATAATGGAAATGATGTGTTTCAAACCCTTCTTTGGTATACAGGAAATAAGCATTATGAAATGTTTTGTTTTGATGATAAAAAATCAGCTTTTGATTTTGCACTTATAGTTTCCAATAAATTAAATATTGATTTACTTGATGCTACTAAAAAAGGAGATTTTCAATGGGTAGATAAAATTAAGCTATGAAAAGATTTCCAAAGTCATTACAATTAAAACTGCAACAACGTCAAGACGCTAATGCCTTGCGTAATTTGCCTTTAGGAAATAATTTAATCGATTTTGCTTCCAACGATTACTTAGGATTTGCTCAATCGGAAGCAATATTTAATCAAACACACCACTATCTTCTAGAAAATAATATTAAAATAAACGGTGCCACTGGTTCGCGATTGATTTCTGGAAACCATAAGTTATACCAGATCACAGAAGATGTTATAGCCCGTTTTCATCAATCAGAGGCGGCTTTGATCTTCAATTCGGGTTATGATGTCAATGTGGGTTTTTTTAGCTCAGTTCCCCAACGCAATGACGTAATTTTGTTCGACGAATTGTGTCATGCTTCCATTCGAGATGGCATTCAAATGAGTAACGCCAAATCCTATAAATTTCAACATAATGATCTAGCCGATTTAGAACGTTTATTACTAAAACAGGTTGCCGATGACCAACAACTATCGTCCATTTTTATTGTGACAGAAAGTGTTTTTTCTATGGATGGTGATTCGCCTAAGATAGCAGAATTAGTTACTTTGTCTGAAAAGTATAATGGGTATTTAGTGATTGACGAAGCCCATGCATTAGGAGTCTTCGGAGAAAGTGGCGAAGGATTGGTTCAGAGTTTAGGGTTGCAAGAAAAGGTTTTCGCACGAATTATAACGTTCGGAAAAGGCTTAGGTTGTCATGGTGCTGCTGTTCTAGGAAGTGCAACACTAAAAAGTTATTTGGTCAATTTCGCCAGAAGTTTTATTTATACCACCGGACTTTCGCCTCATTCGGTAGCCACCATTTTATCGGCTTACCACCATTTGAATGCTGAAAAAAAAGCATTGCAATTGCTCAAAAACAACATTGTTCATTTCAACCAAGAGAAAGCGCAACACGGATTAAAACCACTTTTTGTATACAGTAAATCAGCCATTCAATGTGCTATACTACCGGGTAATGAAAAGGTAAAATTTATTGCTAATCAACTTCAAGAAAAAGGGTTTGATGTGAAAGCTATTTTATCCCCAACTGTTCCAGAAGGTCAAGAGCGTTTGCGTTTTTGTTTGCATTCATACAATTCTGAAAAAGAAATCTCGGATGTGTTACAAACATTAAGTACATTTGTGTTTTAGCCACGGACAAAACGAATTTTACAGATATACACAGATGACAACATTATTACACAAGCCTATTACAGATGCTATTTTAAAAGTTTATTACGAAGTTTATAATCATCTTGGTTATGGCTTTCTCGAAAAAGTTTATCAAAATGCAATGTATTTTGAGTTAAAATCTTTAGGATTTAAAGTTGAAGCTCAAAAGAAAATAAATGTTCATTTTAAGGAGCAACTTGTTGGGGAATATTATTCAGATTTATTTGTAGAAGATAAGGTAATTGTTGAGTTGAAGGCTTGTGAACTGTTAATGAATGTGCATGTAGCTCAACTAATGAATTATTTAAAAGCAACACCCATAGAAGTTGGATTACTTTTAAATTTTGGTGATGAGCCCGAATTTAAAAGAATGATTTACACAAATAATAGAAAAATTAATTTAAAAAATCAGTGATAATTCGTTCAATCCGTTTTATCTGTGGCACAACACCATGAAACTATTCATCACAGGCATTGGCACCGATGTGGGTAAAACCATTACTTCAGCCATAGTAACTCAAGCGCTTAAAGCCGATTATTGGAAACCCATTCAAGCTGGCGATTTAGATAATTCAGATAGCCATAAAATCCAGCGGTATATTTCTAACCAAACGACTGTTGTTCACGAGAATAGTTATAAACTAAACACGCCGGCAAGTCCACATTTGGCAGCAGAAATAGACGGAATAACAATCAACTTAAACCAAATCATCGAACCCAAAACCAAGAATCATTTGGTGATTGAAGGCGCTGGCGGAATTTTAGTTCCGTTAAACGAAACCGATTGCATTATTGATTTGATTCAAAACGACTATAAAGTAATTGTTGTTTCGCGTCACTATTTGGGAAGCATCAATCATACTTTATTAACTTGTGAAGCATTGAAAAGCAGAAATATTCCTGTTGGTGGAATCATCTTTTCTGGCGATGAAAATCCAGCTTCCGAAGCTATTATTCTCGCAAAAACAGGCGCAACATTTATTGGACGAATTGATAATGAACCTTATTTTGATCAAAATGTAATTCAGTATTATGCTGATCAGTTTCGAGAAAATTTAATGAAGTTATAAAAAAAAACACCGCTAAATTCTAGCGGTGTTTTTTTATTTTGAAATGACTCGTTATTGCGGCAGAGGCATACTCACAAAATACATTTTGTCTGCACCATACATTCTAGTGAAAAGTAATTTGTTACTGTCATTAAAATAGGCAACCAGTTGGTTTACAATTTTATACGAATAATCGCTATTGAAATTATAGTTCAATCCAACAGAGGTGATGGCAAGTTTATTGTTTGGATCTATTTTATTAAATCCATAATAATAACTACTATTTTTATAATACAAACCGGTGTTTAAAAAATAATTTCCTTTGATGTTTAACAATCCAAAGGAATGATAAAAATCGGCTTCGGTATCATTATTTATAGGAAGTTTGATGTTTTGCTTCAATTCTCCTTCCAATGAAAACACTAATAAGTTAGCTGGACCGTAATTGAATTTTGGATCCGTAAAGGTAGAATTTGGAAAGGTAACACTTGGTTTGGTTCCCGATTGGAATTTACCTTCAACAAACAAATGGATTTCATTGTTCTGAATAAAAACATTTCTAAAATTAACTTCTTTAATGTCTTTGGTCATGTTGAAATCGTCAATATTGTTATTTTTCAGCATTTTTCCTTGAGTCAAATCGTAGAACATAATACTTCCAAAATCACCTCTTCTAATCCCTTTGTTATGATAATTAACAGCAATTAAATAGTCTTGTGTTCCAATAGAAATTGCTAAAGGGCGGTATACTTTCGTGTTTTCTTCAAAAGTTTTCATTTCTTGACCTTGTCCGTCAATAACCGAAAGGTAGTTGGTTTCTTTATAACTTCTAGGGTTTCTTAAAAAGATGATTTTCCCAGAATTGGTCGTAATCCCATCTGTAGTATAAAATTCATCGGTAAACGACACTGTTTTTTTCCAAACAACATCCAGAGTTTTGGCGTTTAACAACGTACAATCACTTTCTTCTGGCTCTTTTTTAGTATTGTATTTTTGATATACAATGCCAAAAAATTGGTTGTTTTCTGATTTTGAAATCGAAAAATTACCCGATTTACTCAATGATACAATAGGATAAGAAGCAATTACCGTTGCAGTAAATTTACCTGTAGTTTTGTCAAATACATATTGGTACAATTCGGTTTTACTGGTTTTGTTAGAATACGAATTGATGAATGCTACAAACTTATCATTACTCAATTCAAACCCACCCAAGTAATTGTGTAAGGTAAACATATTGATGGCAAAATCTTGAGAATAGGTGTTCACCAATTGGTTTTTCTGGTCAAATTTTCGTAAAATAATGTGGTGATCGGCCAACATTCCATCACGATTGGTAACCGTAAATAAGTAATGGTTGTAATTGTCTTTCAAAACCAATTGTGGGTCTTGTTCATATTTGCTGTCAAAGTCAAATTTATCTCCAACAACCACCGGATTTTGTGCCGATGCTGTTGCAAATAACAGTATAAAGAATAGGCTAACTAATTTAAGTTTCATCGTATGATTTTTTAGTTTAAAAACTATTATTTGGTTTTGTAAATCTGATTTTCAATTTGTTTCAATTCATTTTCTTCATCATAAGACAACTTCATGTAAATCATGTTTTCTTGCATTTCATTCAAATACTTTTCAGCATCCGCTTTATTGTTTAAAGCCAAGCTCAAGCGCATTAAATTGAAGTACACCATTTGTGCAATTTTAGCATTGAAATCCGATTTTTTGTCTTTGTAATCAATTTTGGTCAAGGTGCTTTTCCAAATGTCAACTCCTTTTTGCATACCTGTCATGGCAGATGCAGTAATAGCAGGATTTTCTGGATTCATCTTTCTTAAATTGGTAGAAACATAGATGTCTGCTTTTTCTAAATCGTCGTATTTTCCACCTTTGTTTTTCACGCTCAACAGTCTAACTGAAGTTTTCAATAATTGGTAACCAAAATTGTCATTCAAATATTGGTTTACTGTTGCGATAACGTCGTTTAAGAAGTTTTTTTCGGTTAATGGTTTATTGATGTTGTTACTTGGTGAAGAAGAAACAAACTTAAATTCTTGAAAAAAAGTAGTGTTTACTTTTTCAACACCATTCACTTTTACAATCAATTTGGTAGGTTGGTTGGCAAAAGTTTGTCCGGCATTATCTTGAAATTTTAATTTTTGGATGTCTAAGCTCACATCAATATAATTTCCTTCACGAACAAATCCGTTGATATTTACTTGCGTAGCCAAAACACTGTTATTTACAATGATGTAATCGTTCAAGTTTGGATCGCGGTACACTGGTTTTGCTGGTTTGTAATATACGGGTTTAGTTGGAGTAACTAGTTTTGGGTTTTTCCCTTGATCAGTCATGGTTAAACGCTCCAACATGGATAGTTTTTTGAACTCAGCCGATTCTAGTTCAAATTTTGCTTTAGCATTGGCTACTTCAACATCGTAATCGCTTAATTTTTTTTGAAATTCAACTTCGCTATTTGCGACCGTTTTGTCGTAATTTTTTAGCTCTTCGTCAAAATCTTTTTTAGATTGTGCAATTACGTCGTCAGCGGTTAAATTATAAGGAGAAGTCACCGTTACTTTAAATTGTCGGTGTGATTCTTCTGTTGGATTTTTTGGGGATTTTAAAATTTGGTATTCAACATTTTCAGCCGAAATATTTTGCGCTACAGAGGCATTGCCAATCAATAACACAAAAAATGTTAAAAAAGAGTAACTTAATTTCATAAAGTATTTGTTTTTAAATTTTTACAAATATATCAATAAATTTAACGTCTAATAATAATCCTTAAATTATATAAGTAAGATTATTATGCGTTAATTTTGCAACATCAAAAAATGAATGCTTTCAATTTAAAAATAGTATTTAAAATGAACCTTTCCGAAAGAGATTTACTTTGCAATTGGCATCCGTATACCCAACATAAAACAGCGCAATTTCACCCAGCTATTGTCAAAGGAAAAGACGCTTTGCTTTGGGATGAAAATGGTAAAGAATACATCGATGCTATAGCGTCGTGGTGGGTTAATCCGTATGGGCATTCCAATCAAGTCATTGCCAATGCCATTTACAAGCAATTAACTACACTTGAACACGTACTTTTTGGCGGTTTCACCCATGATAAAGCAGTTTTACTTTCTGAAAAACTGATGGAAATCTTGCCTTCCAATCAAAAGAAAGTCTTTTATTCGGATAATGGGTCTACCGCTGTTGAAGTGGCTATTAAAGGTGCTTTACAATATTTTTATAATAAAGGCGCAAAGCGAACTAAAATTATTGCTTTTGAAGATGCTTTTCATGGCGACACTTTTGGCGCTATGGCAGCAAGTGGAATTTCGTTTTACACCGAAGCCTTTCGCGATTCGTTGCTCGAAGTGGTTCGCGTGCCTATTCCAACTGCTGGGAATGAAGCAAACGCATTAGCAACGTTAGAACAATTGGTTGCTACCAACGAACATGCTGCGTTTATTTTTGAACCGCTCGTTTTAGGCGCAGCTGGAATGGTGATGTATGCTCCAGAAATATTAGATCAAATGATTGCTGTTTGCAATGCCAATGGCGTTTTTACTATTGCTGACGAAGTGATGACAGGTTTTGGTAAAACAGGAAAAACATTTGCAACTGATTATTTAGTGAATAAACCCGATATGATGTGCTTGTCGAAAGCGCTGACTGGCGGAGCTATTCCGATGGCGATTACCACTTTTTGTCAGGAAATTTACGATGGTTTTTACGACGATGATGTCAATAAAGCATTGTTTCACGGGCATACCTTTACGGCTAATCCAACCGGTTGTGCAGCGGCTTTAGCCAGTATCGATTTGTTGCAAACGGATGCCATGCAAGCTAATATTGTTCGCGTACACCAATCGCATTTGGAATTTGAAACCAAAATCAAAAATCATTCTAAAGTAAAAACGACTCGTGTACTCGGAGTGATATTTGCCCTAGAAATCAAAACCAATTCGGAAGAAAGTTATTACGGAACGATGCGCAATAAACTGTACAATTTCTTTATTGAAAACGGAATCATTTTGCGTCCAGTCGGAAACATTGTCTATATTTTGCCACCTTATGTAATGACGAATGAACAGTTACAAAAAGTGTATCAAACTATTGAAAATGTTTTGGAAATAGTTTAAATATAAAACCCAAAATCATTGCGAATTTTGCAAAAAACTTTGCGAACTTTGCGGTTGAATAAACTAGATTGCTTCGTGCCTCTCAATGACAATGAAACAAAAGATTGCCATAACTTCTATATCTTCCATATCGCCTTTAGGGAATTCACCTGAAGCGGTTTGGCACAACTATCTTTCTAATAAAACATTAATTTCTTCCAAAGAATTTAATGGGCAAAGTCAGTTTGTGGCAACTATTCCAGACGCATTAAGACAAGAAATAGAAGCACTACGAAAATCGGACATCAAATACAAAGCTTTAGATGAAACCGTTTTAATGGCTATTTTAGTGTCGCGTCAGGCCATAGAAAATGCCGATTGGAACAAAGGTGACGCCTTCGGAATCAACATTGGTTCGTCTCGAGGTGCGACACAATTATTCGAAAAACACCATCAAGAATTTCTAGAAACGGGTAAAACGGCAACTTTAACCTCGCCAACCACCACTTTAGGAAATATTTCATCATGGGTAGCACACGATTTGAAAAATAACGGTCCCGAAATATCACATTCGATAACCTGTTCTACCGCTTTACATGCCGTGTTGAATGCTGTAGCTTGGTTGCAATCGGGAATGGCAACGAAGTTTTTAGTTGGTGGAAGTGAAGCCCCATTAACTGCTTTTACATTGGCACAAATGCAGGCCTTAAAAATTTATGCTAAAGAGCCATCAGCCTATCCTTGCCGTGCGTTTGATTTTACCAAAACCAAAAATTCTATGGTGCTTGGTGAAGCGGCTTCAGTAGCTTGTTTGGAATTGGGAGAGCCTAAAAATGCTCTAGCCTACATTGAGGGAATGGGTTATGCTACTGATGATATTGAGCACAATATTTCCATTTCGGAAGAAGCCAATTGTTTTCAAAAATCCATGAAAATGGCATTGCAAAATATCAATTTGGAAGAAGTCGATACTATTGTGATGCACGCACCAGGAACGTTAAAAGGCGATTCATCAGAATACAAAGCGATTCAGAAAGTTTTTGGAGAAAACGTTCCTATGTTAACTACCAATAAGTGGAAAGTCGGTCACACCTTTGGCGCATCGGGTATGTTAAATATGGAAATGGCTATTATGATGCTGCAACACCAACAATTTATTCAAGTGCCATTTGCTGAAAAGCAGCCTCTAAGAAAAACTATTCGTAAAGTACTAATTAATGCCGTTGGATTTGGTGGAAACGCGGTAAGCATAGTGCTTTCTAAATAAAAAAACCATCAAAATATAAGGTCATTTTGATGGTTTTGGTATCTTGTTTATTTAGATTAGTTTATTAAAACTTTTTTTGTAATTACTACACTGTTATCTAAAGTTACTTTCACAATTAGCATTTGAGATGTTAAATTTAAATCGGAAGAATTAAATTCGTTAGCATCAATCTTGTTTTTAAAATAGATAGATTTTCCTAAAACGTCAAATACTTCAACAGTACTTATAGTTTCATTTCCGCTTTTTACAGCTATATGTTTGTCCTTTTTAATGATTTGAATAGTGTTTTCATCAAAAGCATAGTTGTTATTTGCTAAAGCACCATTAAGATAGTGCAGTTCAAAACGGTCGTTAATTGTTCCTGCCGTAGCCATATTGAAGGTAAAACTTTGCGTTTTCATATCATAATAAGTATTGGTAGTTTTATCCAACAAATAAATATTCTCATTGTTAAATAAGCCATCAAAATTTTCGATGCCAATAGTAAAATCGCCAGTTATAGTAGTAGAAAAACCTAAAGGAACAACATCTGTATTGTTAAATGGTAATGCTCTACCTTGTATAGCTAAGTTAGTGTTATTTAAAATAGAATAAATAGAAACTACATTTCCAGCAGGTAATGTTCTACCATCGTATAAATTATCTTGTTCGTCAGTAGCACCAGTTATGTATCCTACCAATGTTTCATCATAAGCGCCTCCAGCATTAGTTACGTGTAACCAAACCCTGTTTTTTTCAATTGGATTTACTACAACAGGGTCAGTTTGCGGACTGTTAATTATTACAGATCCATTTTTAAAGAATTGATTATTACTTCCTGCAACTCGCATACTATTTTTAAAGGTAGCTTGATAGTTACCATTTGCTAAAGATGGGTTAGCTTCAATAAAGAATCCTTGACCGGCAGCTACTTTTCCAGTAGGAGTTATGCCTCCAGAAACAGCCGCTGAAGCAGTTTTTACACCACCAGTAATATTGTATTTAGCGTAGTCATCACGTGTATAATTGTATATTGCTGTTCCAGCAATTGTGTTAGAAATAGCAGTATTGTGCGTCCATAAATAAATGGTTCCGTTCACAATACTTGTATTTGTGCTATCTAATAGAAATTTGTCTATATCAATCGCAGAAGGATACGGATTTCCAATTAAATTATATGTTGTTCCTGATACTTTAACAATGGGAGCACTAATAACACCATTATTTGGAATACCATTAAAAGTATTATGAAGTACTTGTGTAGTGGCATAATTTAAATTATTAGGAGCTCGTGCAATATATCCTTTGCCAATAGTCATTGTTGTTGAAGCGCTTTCTGCAGCCCAATTCGCTATATTTGGGTTATAAGAATAATAGATTGATGGGCTTGCCAATTGACTTAAAGTTTGACCAACAAGAGGAGAAGACCAATATGTGTAGTCGTATTGTTTTAAAGGTGTAGTATTTCTTTTATAGGTTATACTTCCAGAATTTGTGGCTGTGTCGTCTATTTGAACTAAACTTCCAGTGTCTTCAATAACAATATTGGCCGTTGCTGCTACTGTGATGTCTTTTTGAACAATCAATGTAGTATTTGCAGGAACTGAGACTATTGTTGTGTTGGTAACCTGACAAGAGCACACGTTTAAATTACCAGACAACGTTAGATTACTAGATATGATTACTGGAGTTGTTGCAGTTGGAGTTCCGTTCCAACTTCCGTTATACGTTATTGCTGTTGGAACAATTATTCCAATCGGAATAGTGTATGCAACGCTACAACTACCATTTTGTACTACTGCTCTAAAATATCTTGTTGCAGATAATGAGCCTATTTGAGCACTTGTTAAGGTTGTTGATGTTGAAGCAATATCGGTTACACCTGAAGTAAATGCATTGTCATTAGCATATTGCCATTTAATAACATTTCCAGTATTACCTGATAATACAATTGGACTTGCAGTTGTGTTTTTACAAATAGTTGTAGTACTAGTGGTCAAACTTCCTGCAACTGTAGGAGCACTAACAGTTACTAATTGTGTAACTCCAGATGTAATTGTGCCACAAAATGTATCTACTCTTCTCACCCAATACGTAGTGTCTGTTGTTGGACTTACAGAAATTGAAACTGCTGTTTGTCCGGAGATGGTGTTTGTTCCAACTACAGATCCAGTTCCCCATTGGTAACTACCAGTAGTGCCTAACGTTCCACCTGATGCAGTTAATGTTGTTGAAGAACCATTACAAATACCTGTAGTTCCAGTAATTGCTGTTGGATTTGTAGAAGCAATGTTTGTATCAACTAAACTCAAGCTCACATTTGCTAGTCCAGTATTTTCTTTAATTCGTATTTCAATTTCTGAATTTGAATCTAAAGCATAATTTCCAACAAGTAAATTACTATTTCCGCCACCATTCCATGTACCATTTGACCAAATAAGTGTTCCATTTAAATACAATTGAGCAGTATCATCCCAGTTTTGCATCAACAAATTATAGCTTCCACAAGGGAATCCTTTCCTTTTTGCTACAAATGTAAAGTTGTCTACAGGAACTGGACACCCTAACCATCCAGCAGAACTAGAAGGTGATGTGCTACTACTCCAGTTATTGGTTCCGTTTTGAGTGTCAAAACTTAATGTGTTTGAAGTATAATAACCAGCGTAAATAGCTGTTGCTAACGTGATGTCTCCAGTTGAATATCCGTAAGCATTCCATATGTTAGTTCCAGCTATTGTCGGAGTTCCAGGAGGTGTTGTAATATTTATTGTTGTTGTAACGCCAGAAGTATATAGTGTACAAGAAGGGTCGTAACGTCTAACCCAATACGTTGTAGTTGTAGTTGGGCTAACCGTGATAGAAACTCCTGTTTGGCCTGCAATAATATTTGAACCTACACTTGATCCAGTTCCCCATTGGTAAGTTGAACCTGATTGCGCCGTACCTCCAGTTGCAGTTAATGTTGTACTCGCTCCAGCACAGGCACTAGAACTAGCACCTGATATAGAAGTTGGTGCTGTAGAAGTGGCATTCACGTTTACTGTTGTAGTGGTGTGTCCGGTATTGGTATTACAAGGAGCAGGATCAATTCTCCTTACCCAATATCCCGTCATTGTTGTTGGGTTAACTGTTATGGAAGCGCCAGTAGCACCTGCTATAATATTTACACCAGCATTATAACCAGTTCCCCATTGATAGATAGCCCCAGTTCCCATTGTTCCACCTGAAGCGGTTAGTGTAGTACTGTTTCCGTTACAAATAGTTGTTGTGCCACTTATAGTTGATGGTTGTGTTGACGGTGTAGATACCGTAATTACTTGAGAAACACCACCAGTTGTTACATTACAAGGTGATCCATCCACTCTTCTAACCCAATAAGTTGTTGTTGTTGCCGGATTTATATAATAGGATGAATTGGTCGCACCAGCAATAATATTACTTCCAACAGTGCTTCCGGTTCCCCATTGATAGGTTGCGCCAGGGGCTTCATATCCGCCAGTTGCTGATAAAGTAGTTCCGCCGATTCCGTTACAAAGTGACGTTGTTCCGCTAATTCCGGTTGGTGCTGACGAAAAATTTGTACAAGCTGTGTAGGAAAATGAAACTTGTGAAATCCCGTATTTTTCATAATATTCCAATACAAAGTTAGTAGTACCACTCAAATACAACGTTGTTGAAGTTGCTGTCGCATAAGAGTGGTCAGACCAATTTCCTATAATAAAAGTTGAACCACCATCAATGCTTAAACGCATCCCATCATCACCACCAATAGTAAAAGTATAATATCCTGGTGTAAGGTTTTTTTGCATTTTGAAACGAATTCCAAATAAATCACTGTAAGTTCCACAAAGATTAGTCCCTGATAAAGAGCCATTTCCTAGGTTTAAATTAAATGTTTCCGATTGGTTGATATACCCTTTGTAGTTTAAAAATGCATTTGTTGGAGGATTTGACGTATCAGTATAAGAATACACATAACCAACCCAAGAATCTAAAGTATATGAAGTTTGATCTCCTTGAATAGGTGAGCATTGCCCATTTACAGGTTGTGTTAATCCCAAAAACAAAAAGCTTAACACTATCGTTTTTATTGTTTTGTTTTTTAAGCAATCAAGAGCATCTTTCCAAAGGGATTGATTTAGGTTTGAATTTGTGAATAACAAATTTTTCATATGAATTAGGTTTTTTTAATTCAAAAAGTTTAAATGTTTGACGGTATAAAATATCGACCAAATGTATAAAATATCCGATTAAATACACAATTTTGATTTTAATATACTTTTTTCTTACAATTAACTATTACGTTTTCGTTATATTTTTAATATTTTAAATAATTAAAAATCAACTACTTAATTTTATTTTAAAAATTACATTTTTGCATTTAATATTTATTATTTTTCTTACATTATTATATAAAAAAATAATTTATTTATATGCTTGCATAATAATTTCAGTGCGCAAAAGTAGGTCGCAAAAGAGGATGTTTAATAAAATTTTAGAAATACTCGTTGAGAAACCAAAAAAGGGTGTTTAAAGGTTGGTTTTCAGTTTGGAATTGGTTTCGTTATTACATTTTCAGTAAAAATAAAACGCCCATTTTGATAATGAATAACAATTATTTTTTCATCAAATGGAAATATTATGAAATTATAATGTTTCTAATTCTTTTACTTTTTCGTAAACTAAATCACTTTCCCAACCTTTGCGAAGAATATAATCGCAAAATTTCTTCCTCTTTTTTAAAAGGTTAGTTTCGGAAATGGTTTTCCAAAATTTTTCAGATAAAATAGTAAAGGTGTCGTAATATTCTTCAGAAGGAATTTCTTTGAGCGATTTTGTAATTAAATAATCTGAGATTTTTCGGGCTTTTAGTTCGTTTTTGATTCTGATTTTACCCCATTTTTTTTGGTGGAATTTACTAATGGTAAAAAGGGAGGCAAATCGTTCTTCATTCAAAAAATTATGCTCTATTAAATGCACCATTACTTGGTTTCTTTCGTTCTCGGAAAGGGTAAAACTGCGCAACTTTTCGTGTACTTCCACATGACATCGTTCTTGATACGCACAATAGTTTTCCAACTTATGTACAACTTCTTTTACAGAACTGATTGATTTAGAGTCCACAGCAATTATTTTTTGATCGAATTGTTAATAATTTAATAATACAAAAGTATTGAAATCCTGCAAATTAGCTGTAATTTTGTAGGCCCAAATCGAAGTAATTAATTTTAAAAACATAATTCATCATTGTATGAAATTTAAAATACTTTTTATAGCACTTATGTGCAGTGCTTTTTCTTGGGGGCAAGTTATTTATCAAAATGATTTTGGTACAACTGCAATTACAACAAAGCCGTTTGTAAATACACCTGTTGTTTTTGATGCAAATTTGTCAAGTTCTTCATGGACTACAAGTGCAGCTGCTTTTGGAGGTTTTGCTGGAAATGGAGGAGCACCAAGTCAAAGTTTATCACTGGCAAATTCATCTGGGACACCAACAATGACATTGACTTTTAATGTTGCTGCAGGATATCAATTGTCTGTAACTCAATTTGATTTTTGGAGAGTTAGAAGTAATACCGGTGCTCAAAATTGGAGTATGACAATTAATGGTACTAATGTCGGTACTGGAACTATACCAACAACTGGAGCAATGTTAGGTGCTACAAACGTTTCGTCATCAATTACGGGATTAACAGGAACTATTACGGTTGTTATTACATACTCAGGTGCTACAGGAACAGGAACTTGTCGATTAGATGATTTTACTTTATATGGTTCCGTAACCTCTTTATGTTCTGCAGCAGCAACTACGGGAACTATCTCAGGAACAACAACAGCATGTTCTTCTACTACATTAACCTATGCAGGAACTTCGTCGGCAACTTTTGTCAATTATTGGCAAACTTCAGCTAACGGTACTTCATTTGCAAATCCAGCAGCAAGTGCTTTATCAGTAAGTGCAAGTGGTACAAATTATGTTAGAGCCTATGATACTACTTTGGCTTGTTGGTCTAATACATCTGTCGGACCTACAACGGTTACCATAAATCAACCCATTTCCATTACAACCCAACCGGTTAATAGCACGGTTTCTAACGGAAGCAATGCTTCGTTTAGTGTAGTCGCTACTAATGCTGCAGGTTACCAATGGTATGTCAATACCGGCTCAGGGTTTACTATAATCACTAATGGCGGTGTCTATTCTACTGCTACGACTGCTTCGTTAACCATTACTGGCGCTACTTTAGCCATGAATGGATATCAATACCAATGCGTAGTTACCGGAACCGCACCATGTGCTAATGTTACGTCTGGTTCGGCTACGTTATCGGTAGTAAGTCCGGTGGTTACTTTAGCCGACAATGGGACACAAGTTACTGCAGCCAATGTGCCACAAGGTACGGTAGATGTTATACTTCATAAATTTCAATTGAGTACTAATGTTACCACTAATCTTCAAGGTATTGCTAACGTAGTAACTTCAGGAACCTATGTTTCTGCTGATGTGATTAATTTAAAAGTGCGTTATTCTATTGATAATATTTTAGATGTTACCGACGCAACCTTAAGTACGTTGACTACTCCTGGTGTTGCTGGAGCAAAGACCTTTCCTGGGTTTGTAACTCAATCGATAACGGGTGGTACTACAGGATATATTTTTATCACTGCTGATGTTTCCGCAACAGCAGTCATTGGAAATACGATCGCTTTGAACGCAGTTACAACGGCTAATTTAGTAGTTTCAACAGGTGCTAAAGTTGGGTCTACTACTGCTGGAGGTGTGCAAACTTTTTCGGCTTCTCCACCTGCAGTTCCTACCAATTTAACCAAAGGATGTACTACTAATACTACTCAAGCTTTGACTTGGGCAGCACCTGCCACTGGAACTTTTGATGGCTATATTTTAGTGGTTCGTCAAGGAGCAGTTCCTAACGCGGTGACTACTATTGTTGCGGCTTCTCAACCTAATAATTTAGATTACACTTTAGCACCAACCTACAATGCTACTACTTCAAGGGTTTTATATATTGGAACAGGAACTTCAGCAACGGTTACAGGACTGACGCAAGGACTAAGTTATACCTTCGCTTTGTATGCTTATAAAAACAGTGGAGCTTCTTCGGTATATTCGGCAACAGCAACAACAACTACACAAGTGATGGGATTGCCAAACGTTTCCAGTGCTTCAACAACAGCAGGAAACACGAGTGGTTCGGCTACATGGGTAAATCCAACAGCCGCCTGTTATGATCAAGTATTGGTAGTAGTTACGGCTACAGCAGGAATCACCTTTACTCCAACAGGAAATACCACAACTGCCTATACTCCAAATACCGTTTTCTCGGCATTCAATCAAGCTGTTTTTTATTCGAGTGGTAACTTTGTAAACATTACAGGTTTAACCAATGGAGTTACGTATTATTTAGAAATCTTTGTGCGTAATGGCTCGGAGTGGAGCAGTGGTGTAGAAGTGAGTGTAACTCCTGCGAATGTAGTGCCAACCGTTTTTAAAACCGGAGATTTATTGCTTATCGCATATAATAATAATTCAGGTGGTGCTGATGATGCCATTCGATTATTGACTTTAGTAGATGTAAATCCAGGAACCAAATTTTTGTGGGCCAATGCTACGTATGAAACTGGTGGAAATCCAGCAGCCAATGTGAGAACTGATAAATGGTTTGATTGTACTGCAGCTCCAACAGGAAATGTGCCGTATTTAGAATTTACGTATACTGGAAGTTCTCCAATTCCGGCAGCGTCAACTTTTTGTATTACAACAGTATCTGCAGGAACAGCTTCTACCATAACAGCAGTTTCGCCATCGGGAACAACCTATCCTAATACTTCATTTACCATAGTTGGAAAAACCTCAGACGGAACCACTTTGTTAAGTCATGGTACGGTAAACGTGTCAACGTCTAATCCTGATTCGATGTTTTTAATGCAAGGGAATTTTTCTTATGCTGCAACAGGGTCAACATTCACAGGAACTGTTTTATCAGCTATTCAAGATGGAGGCTTATGGTATGACCTTACCGATGATTTATCGGCAGTTTCAGGAGCAAATTACAGAAGGTCTAGAAAGCATCCACAATTATTATGTGCTTCTATCCAAGCCAATTTATCACCAGCGGCTTATCAAGTAAGTTATAATGTATCTTCTACAACCTATACTACCGGAAACAGACCGTATTTAATAGGTTCTATTTTAAATTATACTACAACTTGGACAACCGCCTATGGAGTTTGTCCGGCAACATCGCCATTTGTAATCACGGCTTCTGATCCGTTTAATAAATGGACAGGAAACATAAGCACTAACTGGTTTGATTGTAATAACTGGGCTTTGTTGACCGTGCCAGATGAATTAACGGATGTAACCATTTTGGCTTCGGCTGCAAGAGATGCCGTTATTGATTATACGGCACCGTATTCGGATGGATTCTTAGATGTTGCTAAATGTAAAACCTTAACCATTTCTGGAAAGAAAGTACAAATCGAAGCCAGTCCTTTAAATAAATTAGAAGTTCATGAAAACCTCGTTATTGATACTTCTGGTTCGTTAGATATGGACGATAGCAATACTGCAACGGCAGACGGTTTAATTACGTTATATGGAAATTGGACTAACAGTTTGGGAACCACTGCCTTCTTAGAAGGAAATGGTACAGTTGATTTTGTCGGAAGTTCGGCTCAAGTTATCAATGCTAATGTTCATGCAAATCCAGAAACTTTTTACAACGTGATTTTGGATAATGATTTTAATACTTCAGTAAGTAACAATTTGATTGCTTCTGGAAATTTAGAAGTGAAAACCAATAAAACGTTGACCATTGCTTCTAATGATTATGTGCGTGCAAATAAAAAGCTAACCCATAATGGTGATTTAACCATTGCCAATAATGGTCAATTTATTCAAGTGGATGAAGTAGATACAAATGATGGAGATTATTCAGGGACTAAATTCCAGGTAAGTCGTATTGCTCAAGCCAAGCATTTTGATTATATATATTGGAGTGCACCAACAGAAAATTTCTCGATTTCTTCTATTCCAACCAACAACCGTTATGAGTGGAATACTTTGTATGCTAATGCCAATGGGACACAAGGAAACTGGGTATTACCATCTACAGCAACCATGACCAAAGGAAGAGGCTATATTGCAAGAGCATCTAATGGTGCGTCAACACCAATGTCACTTCCGGCAACCTTTGTTGGTAAGCCAAATAATGGACAATTTACGTATCCAATTTATAGAGGAAATTATACCGGACCAGATTATGATGCTGATTTAGCCAATCCGAATAACGTTCTTACAACAGCTTTAGATGACAATTGGAATTTAGTGGGTAATCCGTATCCATCTGCTATTGATGCAGAAGAATTTTTAGTGCAAAATCAAACTAAAATTGTAGGTTCGGTTTGGATTTGGAAACACGGACTAGATCCAACTTCTTCTACCAATCCATTTTATGCTAATTTTAATTACAATTATTCGTCATCCGATTATATTAAGTATAACGGATTGGGTTCTACAGAGCCAGATACCTTTGCTGGACAAATTGCTTCTGGTCAAGGATTTATGGTGAACATGCTAGACAGTGCGGCTTCAGGAAGTACGATTTCATTTACCAACGATATGCGAAGTGGTGTTTCTAATGCTTCATACAACAATGGCGATTTCTTTAAAAACTCTAATTCAAGCGTTGGAATGGTTGAAGAAAAGCACAGAATTTGGTTGGATATTATTAACAATACTTCGGGACAAATGGACCGTACATTGTTGGGATATTCTTCTAATTCAACTATGGATAAAGACAATTTATACGATTGTGTTTTTAGAGCACGATCTGAGGTAAGTATGTATTCACTGATTAATAATGAACCTTTTATCATACAAGGGCGTGCATTACCTTTTGAAGAGACAGATGTTGTTCCAATGGGAATTCGAATTACGGCTCAAGGTGCACATACAATTGCCATTAAAAAAGTAGACGGATTGTTCTCGCAACAAGATGTTTATTTAGAAGATCGTTTGTTGAATATTACTCATAATTTGAAGCAAGCACCTTATGTGTTTACGGCTGCTGTAGGAACATTTGATGATCGCTTTGTGATTAAATATACGAATTCGACTTTGGCTAATACCAATTTTGATCTTGTCAATTCAAATGTGCAAGTTGCCTCAAAAGACAAACAAATTTCAATTCGATCTGCCTATCAAAAAATGACAGCAGTTGTGGTTTATGATATTTTAGGAAGAGAAATTGTTAAGAAAGAAAAGGTAAGTGAAAATGAGATTATTTTCTCAAATGTTGTCGCTAAAGGACAAGCCTTAATCGTGAAAATTACATTAGAAAATGGCGAAACAGTTACTAGAAAAGTAATGTTGTAGTGAGTTTTATCTAAATAAAAAAAGTCCCAATCTGAATAAGGTTGGGACTTTTTTATGTAACGTATGTATTATTTTCCTTTGATCGAAGCTTCTAAGTTTCTTTCAATTTTATGATCGGGTCTAGTCCATTTTGGTTTTTCACCTAAGGATTGAAATTGTGAATCTTCTGCTTCAACTGTTTTAGGTTGCATCAATTTAATGAATGGTTTTTGAGGTTGTAATCCTAATGTTTCAAACATTTTCATGTCTTCATTTACATCCGGATTTGGTGTTGTTAATAATTTGTCACCTGCAAAAATAGAATTCGCTCCGGCAAAGAAACACATCGCCTGACCTTCACGAGACATTTCGGTTCTACCAGCAGACAAGCGCACTTGGGTTTCAGGCATTATAATTCGAGTGGTAGCCACCATACGAATCATTTCCCAAATTTCTACAGGTTTTTCATTTTCCATTGGTGTTCCTTCTACAGCTACCAAGGCATTAATCGGCACCGATTCGGGTTGAGGGTTTAAGGTAGAAAGCGCTACTAACATTCCGGCGCGGTCTTCAATAGATTCTCCCATACCAATAATTCCACCACTACAAACAGTAACATTTGTTTTACGAACGTTATCAATCGTTTGCAAACGGTCTTCAAATCCGCGTGTTGAAATTACTTCTTTATAATATTCTTCCGAAGTGTCTAAGTTGTGGTTGTAGGCATACAAACCAGCTTCCGCCAAACGTTGTGCTTGGTTTTCGGTAAGCATTCCGAGTGTACAACATACTTCCATATCTAATTTATTGATAGTACGCACCATTTCAAGAACTTGGTCAAATTCTGGTCCGTCCTTCACATTACGCCATGCTGCTCCCATACATACACGAGACGAACCGCTAGATTTGGCTCGCAAGGCTTGTGCTTTTACTTGACTTACGGTCATTAAATCGTTGCCTTCAACATTGGTATGGTAACGAGCCGCTTGAGGGCAATAACCACAATCTTCTGGGCAGCCGCCGGTTTTGATAGATAATAACGTAGAAACTTGAACCACATTTGGGTCGTGGTTTTCTCTGTGTATTGTTGCCGCTTCATACATTAAATCCATCAATGGTTTGTTGTAGATAGCAATAATTTCTTCTTTAGTCCAGTTATGTTTTGTTTGAGTCATTTTATCGCAAAATTTTACTGCTTCAAAAGTAGGGAAATACTTTTGAACTAACAATTTTGCAAGAATCAATATCGTTAAATTTTAACGGAAGGTTTTGCTTTCCATGATTGCATGCATATAAAAGTAAGAATTACCATTGACGCGATACCTTCAAAAAACAAACCGAAACAATATTCACTAACGGTTGGTTCTTTACCGAATAGAAATCCTTTGGAAAGATTGTTGAGAAAAACTTGTCCGCCATTGGCGTAGATAAATACGTACAAACCAATAATACTCATCATGATTCCTACTAGCGCTGTTTTAATAATGGAAAAGATGTTGTCTCCAAAATCAAAGATTCCTTCGTTACTGTTCGTTTGCAAGCTTCTTCGCATTCCGTAGTAGACAATAAAAATGTTTAGTGTTCTTAAGTAGTTCATTTTTTCTAGGCCTATTAATTTTAGAATAAAAAATAAAGCAGCAATTCCTAAAAAAATAAGCAGTCCGTTTTTAATCTCATTTGATAGTTTCATGATGGTAGAATTTAAGTTAAAATCTAAAAAAACACTATCAAATTTAATTAAAAAAATAAATACTAAAGCACATTTTAACATTTTAAATAACTGAAAACCAATAGATAATAGCTATCGTTTTTGTAAAAAGTACTCTTGGGCTTGAACTTTGTCTTTTTGAATCTGAGTTTTTAGCGCATCTAACGATTCAAACTTTTTTTCGTCACGAATGAAATCTAAAATTTCTATTTTCATGGTTTGATTGTAGAGGTCTTTGTTAAAATCGAAAAAGTTGACTTCAATGGTTTGGGAATCACCGTTTACGGTTGGGCGGGTTCCAATATTCATCATGCCTTGAAGCGGTTGGTTGTTGAAGCTACTTTTTACAATATAAACTCCGTTTTTTGGAACGAGTTTGTAGTCTTCTTTAATGTGGATGTTTGCGGTTGGAAAACCTATCGTTCTTCCCAATTGTTTGCCTTTAACTACTTCGCCTGAAAAGAAATAAGAATAGCCTAAATAGTCGTTGGCTAAGGTAATGTCTCCATCTAAAATAGCATTTCTAGTTTTAGTTGAACTCACTGCATTTTCATTGATTTCTTGTGCTGAAATTTGAGTTACTTCAAAGCCATATTCTAGTCCGAAGGAAATTAAATCGTTGATATCGGCTGTTCTATTTCTTCCAAAACGGTGATCATGGCCAATAATTATTTTTTGAACATTAAGTTGGTCAACTAAAATCTCTTTAACAAATTCTTCGGCGGTTAATCTCGAAAATTCTTTGTCAAATGGATGGATGATGAGGTTGTCAATGCCGATTTCTTCTAATAGAGAAATTTTTTCATCCATGGTATTGAGCAATTTTATTTCAGAACTTTCTTGTAAAACCATTCGCGGATGCGGGAAAAAAGTAAGCACTACACTTTGACAATGCAATTCTTGAGCACTATGAATAACTTTTTCTAGAATTTTTTTATGCCCCATGTGAACACCATCAAAGGTGCCAATAGTAACCACCGATTTGTTTTTAGGGTAATTGGAAATTTTAGAAAACGTTTTCAAGCAAAATAATTTGATTGCAAATGTAATTTATTTTGATTTACAGCGGTAAATAAATTGATAACATAATTATAACATGTTCTTTACCTGTTTTGTAAAAAGTTAATTTTTTTGACTAATAAAAATAATAATTATATATTTGTTTCCCTATTTAACTATTTAAAAATGAAAAAATTATTACTATTAACCTTTTTATCTTCTTTGTTTGCTCTTAACGGCTATTCGCAAGCTGATAAATTATGGTCTTCTGTGTCTAAATCAGAAGGAATCAGCATCAATAAAATTGCTGCAAGACAAAGTTTTCCTCAAGAATTTAAGTTGTTTCACTTAGATTTGGCTTCATTGAGACAAAAATTAAATTCCGCTCCAGATCGTTTTTCAAGAAATGCAAGTGGAGTTGTAATTAGTATTCCTAATGCAGATGGTGTGACTGAGCGTTTTCAAATGTTTGAGGCTTCAAATTTTGATCCAACATTACAAGCACAATTTCCAGAGATTAGAGCGTATATTGGTATCGGAGTGGATGACGCACATGCTCAATTAAGAATGAGTGTGGCGCCAAACGGTGTTCAAACCATGGTTTTTAGAACGGATAAGCGAAATGAATTTATGGAGCCATATTCTGCGGATGGAACGGTGTATGCGGTGTACAATTCTTCAAGAGTGAAAGGATCGCTACCTTTTACATGTTCTACAGAGGATGTTGCTTTATTTACAGAAAGCGCTAACCGAATTCAAGCATCACAATTATCCAATACAGCACAGTTAAAAACTTTCAAATTAGCGTTGTCTTGTACAGGTGAATATGCTAATTATTTTGGAGCAACAAGCGCGGCACAAATCGGTTTAGTTATGGCGGCTTTCAATGCTACTATGACTCGTGTGAACGGAGTTTTTGAAAAAGATTTTGCAGTTCACATGAACATGATTACCAATGAAGCAGCGATTATATACTATAATGCCGCTACTGATCCTTATTCTGATGCGGCCAACATGGGTAACTGGAATGCAGAATTACAAGCTAATTTAACAGCAACCATCACAGAGTCAACCTATGACATTGGTCATTTGTTTGGCGCTACTGGTGGAGGAGGTAATGCCGGTTGTATTGGTTGCGTTTGTGTTAATGGTTCTAAAGGAAGTGGAATTACTTCGCCAGCAGACGGTGTTCCTGCAACTGATACATTTGATATTGATTATGTAGCACACGAAATGGGCCACCAATTTGGATGTAACCATACTTTTACTCATACTACAGAGAATAATACTGTAAATGTTGAGCCAGGATCGGGTTCTACAATCATGGGTTATGCAGGTATTACAGGTTCTACAGACGTACAAGCACATTCTGACGATTATTTTGCTTATGCCAGCATCAATCAAGTTCAACTGAATTTAGTGAATAAAACCTGTCCGGTAACTACTGCTTTGACAAATCCAGTATTTAGCATTAATTCTGGAGGAAGTTATACCATTCCAAAAAGTACTCCTTTTAAATTAACAGGTTTAAGAACGGATGCAGGAACGAATGCGTTGAGCTATTGTTGGGAAGAAAACGATGATGCTAATGCTTCTAACGTAGGTGCGACAGCTTGTTTCCCATCATTAACAAAAACAAATGGACCTAATTTTAGATCTTTTTCGCCTACGTCAACACCCGTAAGATATTTACCTGCTTTTAGTAGTGTTTTGAACAATACATTAACTACTACATGGGAAACGGTTTCTTCAGTAGCTAGAACCTTAACTTTTGCATTAACGGCAAGAGACAATGTTGCTGGTGGAGGACAAACACAAACGGCTACTATGGTAGTTACGGTAAGTGGAACCGTTGGGCCATTCGCAGTTACTTCTCAAAATGCTGTTGAAGCATGGCAAATTGGTCAAACCAAAACAATTACATGGAATGTAAATTCTGCTAATACTTTAGCGGGTTCTGCTAATGTTGATATTTTACTTTCTACAGATGGTGGTTTAACGTTCCCATACACACTTGCTTCGGGAGTTACTAATAATGGAACTGCTACTATTACGGTTCCGTCGGTTACGCCTTCTCAAACTTGTAGATTAATGGTGAAACCAACAGGAAATATTTATTATGCTTTAAATACTACTAATTTCTATATTGGTTATACGATTACCAATACCTGTACAACTTACAACTATACTACAGCTTTTGCTGTTCCTGATAATTCAACTTCTTATACTGTAAAATCAATTGCTGTTCCTGCAACAACAGGTACTATTTCAGATGTTAATGTTACGGTTAATGCAACGCATCCAAACATTCAAAATTTGAATATTGCTGTAGTTCGTCCAGGTGGTTCTTTGGCTACATTGTACAATCAAGGATGTGCGAGTGGCGCTAATATGAATGTTGTTTTTGATACACAAGGAACAACCATGGTTTGTGCTAGTCCAACAGCTGGAACTTATCAACCATCAACAACTACTGCTTTAAGTGCTATGAATGGTAATACTGCAACAGGAAACTGGCAGTTTGGGTTTAGAGATTTAGTAGCGGGTAACACTGGAACTATCAACTCTATTACGCTTGAAGTTTGTACGCAAACAGTTGCTTTGGCTAATGAAAATTTTTCTTTTGAAAACTTCTCATTGTATCCAAACCCAAATGGAGGTGCTTTCAGTGTTAAATTCAACTCTAATTCAAGTAATGATATTAAAATTGCTGTTTACGATATGAGAGGAAGAGAGATTTTTAACAGAGCCTATCAAAATTCAGGAGTTTTTGAACAAAACGTACAATTAGACAACGTGCAATCTGGTATTTATCTTGTAAATGTTCAAGATGGAGATCAAAAAATTGTTAAGAAAATTGTTGTAGAATAATCTATATTTTTAGATATCTAAAGAAGGCCGCATTGTTTTGCGGCCTTTTTTGTTTTAACATTTTTTTATATATTTACGAACTATTTAAACTAAACAACCATGAAAAAAACTTTATTTTTAACATTTTTAAGTATACTATCGGTAACGTTAGGGTTCTCTCAATCCAATCGATATTGGACTAGTCATCTTGAAAACGGCACTAAAATCATTACCGATAAAGGTGTAGCTCGATTGTCTTTTCCTAAAGAATTCAAATTATTTGATTTGAATACAGATTTAATAAGACAAGAGCTAATGTTGGTGGTAGACAATGCTTCAAAGCATTCAACTATTATCACCTTGCCTAATGCTGACGGAGGTTTCGAACAATTTGAAGTGTATGAAGCTTCTAATTTTGAGGCTGATTTGCAAGTTCAGTTTCCTGAAATTAGAGCCTTTTCAGGACAAGGAATTACTGATAAATACGCGACTTTAAAATTAAGTCTTTCGCCTCAAGGCATCCAAACAATGGTTTTTAGAACCGATAGAGAAAATGAATTTATAGAACCGTATTCGCAAGATCACACTATTTATGCGGCTTTTAAATCACACAGAGAAGTAGGAAGTTTACCATGGACGTGTTCTACAGACGACAGAAAAATGACTACCGATGTTACTTCTAGAATGTCTAATGGTACTTTAAGTCCGCAATCAAGTGCTGGGCAATTAAAAGTAATTCGTTTGGCACAATCGTGTAATGCCGAATATTCTAATTATTTTGGAGCAACTAGTGCTGCTCAGGTTGGCTTAGTATTGGCTGCCTTTAATGCCACTTTAACCCGTTGCAATGGGGTTTATGAAAAAGATTTAGCATTACACTTAAATTTAGTAGCAAGTTCAACAAACGTTATTTACTATGTAGCGTCAACAGATCCTTATACCACTATGGCCAATTGGAATGCACAGTTGCAAAATACATTGAGTACTAAATTGACTGGAACTGGAACAACATTAGCGGCTAATAACGCGGCCTATGATATTGGTCACATGTTTGGAGCTTCTGGCGGTGGTGGAAATGCAGGTTGTATTGGTTGTGTTTGTGTAAACGATACCGCAAGTACTACCGACTTAAATAAAGGTGCTGGAATTACCTCTCCAGCGGATGGAATTCCACAAGGAGATAATTTTGATATTGATTATGTTGTACATGAAGTAGGGCATCAATTAGGAGGGAATCATACGTTTTCTAATTCAAACGAAGGAGCTGGAGTAAGTAAAGAAGTGGGTTCTGGGGTAACTATCATGGGTTATGCGGGAATTACAGGTCAGGATGTGGCGCCACACTCTATCGATATTTATCATGAAACAACGATTGAGCAAATTCAGAATAATTTAGCAACTAAAACGTGTCCAGTTACTACATCATTGGCTGGTACGAATGCAACCCCAGTTGTTGCTCCGGTTGGTAATTATATTATACCATACAGCACTCCGTTTGTTCTCACCGGTTCGGCTACCGATGCTAATGCCGGTGATGCCTTAACGTATTGTTGGGAACAAAATGACGATGGTGGTTCTTCAACTGGAGCTGCTAGTAGTGCGGGTATTACCAAAACGGTTGGTCCAAACTTTATCTCATGGAGCCCAACAGCTTCGCCTTCAAGATACTTTCCAAAACTGACTTCTGTTGTTGCCAATTCTGCTACCACAAGTCAAGTAGGTGGTGATGCTGGAATGTTGTCTGAAGCATTAAGTTCGGTTGCTAGAACGTTAAATTTTAGATTAACGGTTAGAGATAATAGCCCTTATAGTTCAACTGCTCCCATAAAAGTAGGTCAAACAGCGTATACTGATATGACCGTTAACGTGACTTCAGCAGCAGGGCCGTTTGTAGTAAGTGCGCCAAATACCGCTGTTTCATGGGTTGCAGGTACCAATCAAACGGTAACTTGGAATGTTGCAGGAACTACTGGAAATGGAGTAAATGCTCCATTTGTTGATGTATTTCTTTCACTTGATGGTGGGTTTACCTATCCAATTCAATTGGCTAATAAAGTTCCAAATAACGGAAGTACAGTAGTTACTGTTCCTAATAATGTTGGAACAACAAACCGAATTATGGTAAAAGGATACCAACACATATTTTTTGATATTTCAAATACTAATTTCACTATTACGGCACCAGCTTCAACTTTTGCAGTTGCTCAATCAAGTGCTCAAAGTATTTTGTCGTGTTCGGTTCCTTCAACATCTTATACTTTTAATTATAGTGCGCTTGGAGGTTTTACAGGAACTACAACGTTTAGTGCTTCAGGTACGCCAGCAGGAACTACAGTTTCTTTTTCGCCAACTACAATGAGTTCTTCAAATGGCTCGGTTACCATGACCATTGGTAATTTAACTGGAGCGCCATCAGGTGTATATAACATCGTGATGACAGCTACATCAGGATCTACTGTAAAAACAGTTCCTTACTATTTGTATTTAGGACTGCCAGATGTGGTTTTGACGTCACCAGCTAACAATGCAACGGCTCAATATACTTCGTTAGCATTGACTTGGGCTGTAAATGCTAATGCAACTTCCTATAATGTTCAAGTAGCAACAGATGCTGCATTCACTTCTATTGTGAGTTCAGGTTCTGTAACTACCAATGTGTATAATTTAACAGGATTAACTCAAGGTACTGTTTATTATTGGAGAGTCGCTCCTGTAAATGGTAGCTGTCAAGGAAATTATAGTGCAAATTATACTTTTTCTACAGGTATCATTTCTTGTAATAATTATTTTTCATCAAATATTCCTATTACGATTCCAACTACAGTAGCAACGGTAACATCAACATTGAATATTCCATCTGGTACTTCAATATCGGATTTAAATGTGAATCTAGACATCACCCATACGTGGATTAATGACTTAACTGCAACATTAACAAGTCCTTCAGGAACTGTGGTTACTTTGTTTGCCAGTCAATGTGACCCTAACTCGAGTGTGAACGATGTGATAGCTACTTTTGACGATTCAGGATCGGCTATTGTTTGTGGAAATTCGCCAGGGATTTCCGGAGTAGTTTTACCCGCTCAGGCTTTATCTACCTTTAATGGTGAAAATGCTACAGGAACATGGACCTTAACGGTTGCAGATGCTTTCAATCAAGATGGTGGCACAATAAATGCTTGGAGTTTGGATATTTGTTCTTCATCTGCTTTAAGTACTGCTGAAAATCAACTTGAAAACTTCACGCTATTCCCAAATCCAAATAATGGTAGTTTTACAATTCAGTTTAACGCTGCTTCAAATACCGATATTCTTGTTGGAATACACGATATGAGAGGAAGATCAGTATATACTAAAGCGTATCCTAATAATGGATTTTTTAATGAAACCATTCAGTTGAATGGGTTGCAGTCTGGAGTTTATTTAGTAAATATTCAAGACGGTACTAAAAATATTATTAAGAAAGTAGTTATAAAATAATTAAGAATTGCTTAATTTTCTTAAAAGCACCCAAATTTTGGGTGCTTTTAACATTTTTATAAAAATGAAATGATAAATTTGGCGACTATTTTTTACTAAATCAACCAAAAATGAAGAAACTATTATTTTTTATTGTGCTGATAATGACATTTGGACACATTAGTGCACAAAACGCTTCTATATGGCGCAAAACAACTTCAGAGCAAACAGCAAAACTTGCAAGAGTTCGAACAAACATGATTTCTGAAGGAGAGCAGTATTTTACATTGGACATTAATGCTCTAAGACAAAAATTGGCGAACACTACGGATAAGTTTTCAAGAGCTGCTGGTGTTGAAATTGAAATTCCTAACATGAATGGAGACATTGAACGTTTCGCAGTATGGGAAAATTCTAATTTTGAACCAGCCTTACAAGCGCAATATCCAGATATTAGAGCTTATGTAGGAAAAGGAATTACAGATAAAGGAGCTACCATTAATTTTAGTGTTTCTCCTCAAGGAATTGAAACTTTAGTATTCAGACCAGATAACGGAACAGAATTCATTGAAGCTTATGATAAATCGGCTACGACTTATGTTTTGTTTAATTCTAAAAATAGAAATAAAGGAAAACTACCTTTCAACTGTTCAACTGCCGAAACTAGTTTGGCTAATGATATCTTCAATAGAAGTGCAGTTACAAATCTTTCAAGTATTAACTCGTATAAAACGATGCGTTTAGCTTTGTCGTGTACTGCAGAATATGCCAACTATTTTGGAGCTACAAGCAGCGCTCAATCGGGTTTGGTCTTGGCGGCAATGAATGCTACGATGACTCGTGTAAATGGTGTTTTTGAAAAAGATTTAGCATTGCATTTAAATATCATTGCTAATGATGCAAGCGTGTTTTATTACAATGCAGCAACAGATCCTTATGATGATGCTTCGGCTGGAGCTGGAGGAACTTGGAATGCACAACTTCAAAGTACATTAACATCTGTTTTAGGAGATTCTACCTATGATATTGGACATCTATTTGGTGCTTCAGGTGGTGGTGGAAATGCAGGTTGTATAGGTTGTGTTTGTGGAACTTCTACACAATCATGGACTGATATAGGTGATGGTAAAGGAAGTGGTTTTACTTCGCCAGCTGATGCCATTCCACAAGGAGATAACTTTGACATTGACTATGTAGTTCATGAAATGGGGCACCAGTTAGGAGGCAATCATTCGTTTACGTTTGGCTATGAAGGCACCAATACTTCTGCACCACAAACAGAGCCTGGAAGTGGATCTACTATTATGGGATATGCAGGAATTACCAGTTATGATGTGCAAGCACATTCAGATGCCTTGTTTTCATATAAGAACATTTATCAAATACAAACCAATTTAGCAACTAAAACGTGTCCGGTTTCGACAACTATGACTGATAATCTACCAGTTGTTAATGCTGGTGCCGATTTTACTATTCCGAAAGGAACAGCGTTTATGTTAACAGGAACTGCTACAGATGCTGATGCTACAGATGTGTTGACTTACAATTGGGAACAAAATGATCAAGGTACTTCTGCAACAGTAAATGCAACGAGTAGAGTTCTTGCTACAAAAGCTGTGGGACCAATTTTTAAAGTGTTTCCATCGTCGTCATCTCCGGTACGAATTATGCCTGAGATGGCTAGAGTGATTGCTGGAACTATTTCAGTTACTACTTCGGCTAATACTTATTGGGAAACGGTATACGGTACGACAGCTACTACAGCTAATAGAAACTTAAACTTTACATTTACAGCAAGAGACAATAAAGCAGGTGGTGGATTGACGGCTACTGATGCTATGGTAGTGTCGGTAGATGCCACAAAAGGGCCGTTTACAGTAACGTCGCAATCGACTACAGGGTTGAGTTATGCAGCTGGTTCAACTCAAACAGTAACTTGGAATACGGCTAGTACGAGTACGTTAGCTGGTGCATCAACGGTTGATATCTATTTGTCTACCAATGTGAATGGCAATAGTACTACCTTTCCTATATTGGTAGCCTCTGGCATTTCAAATGCAGCAGGTACTGCTTCGGTAGTGATTCCGGCAAATGCACCTGTTTCTTCAACATGTAGATTTATGGTTAAAGCGTCAGGAAACATCTTTTTTGCTGTAAACTCTAGAAATTTTGCGATTACCGCTTTAGCAAATGATACTTTTGGGTTGTCTAATTTTGGAATTTATCCAAACCCTAATAACGGGAACTTTACTGTTCAGTTTGATTCAGCTACTGCCAATGATATTGTTATTGCTGTTCATGATATTAGAGGTAGAAGTGTTTATGAAAAACAATTTACCAATACAGGATTGTTTTCTCAGAACATTCAGTTGGATGGCGTACAATCGGGTGTTTATATGGTAACGGTTAAAGACGGCGACCATAAAGTAGTTAAGAAAATAGTGGTAGAATAAATTCGAATCACGATAAAAAAAAAGGGAAGTAATATTATACTTCCCTTTTTTTATTTTCCATTATAGCTGTTCATGGTGTTGTTGAGTCCGGCTAGAGCAAAAGAATTGACTATTTCGGCTGCTATTTCATAGCGTTCGGGTAGTTTGGCTTTTTCATCTTCGTTCCATTCACCGAGTACATAATCTACTTGTTGTCCTTTTTTGAATTGGTCGCTGATGCCAAATCGGAAGCGTGGATATTCAGAAGTGTTTAATAACAGTTGGATGTTTTTTAATCCGTTGTGACCACCATCGCTGCCTTTTGACTTGATGCGAATGGTTCCGAAAGACAAGTTTAAATCGTCGGTGATGACTAAGATGTTTTCTTTGGCTATATTTTCTTTTTCCATCCAATATTTTACCGCTTTTCCACTTAAATTCATATAAGTGTTTGGCTTTAAAAGAAGGAGCGTACGGCCTTTGGTTTTATACTCTGCGATATCACCCAGTTTAGCAGTTTGAAAGCTAGTATTCTCTTTTTTAGCAATAAAATCTACGATTTTAAAACCGATGTTGTGGCGTGTGTTTACATATTCGGCGCCAATATTGCCTAGGCCGACAATTAGGAATTTCTTCATTGGGTCTGTAATTTCTTTTTCTTTGATTTGAAATAATTTTGAAAGCCAATTCATGGTGTAAAAATACTATAATTGTTTAGAATTTTAAACTTTATGCAAATGGATTGCCAGCTAACCCTGATTGAGGTGATAGCTCGCAGCGCAGCAAGACTAAAACCGAAAGCAGGAATAGGGTTTAGGAAGGAGCCAAAACATTCGTTCATAAAAAAAGCACCAGTAAAACTGATGCCTTTTGGTATGGATAAGATTGAAATTATTTTTTCTTTCCTTTTGCTCCTTTTTCTGCTTTTGCAGCTTCTTGAGCCGCTTTCATAGCAGCACGTGAAATCTTCACTTGACATACTACAGTGTTGTCTGGGTGCATTAATTTGAAATTGTTGGTAGCTAATTTAGTTACATACAATTTGTTCCCCATTTGTAATTCAGAGATGTTAGCTTCTACAAAATCAGGAAGATTTTTAGGTAAAGCTTTTACTTTTAATCTTCTTTGGTTTAAGTTTAAAACTCCTCCTAAAAGGACCCCTGGAGACGTTCCAGTAACTTTTACAGGTACTTCCATAACGATTTCTTTATCGTCTGATAATTGGAAGAAGTCGATGTGTAAAATAGCATCACTTACAGGGTGAAACTGGATGTCTTGTAAGATAGCATCGAATTTTTTACCTCCTAAATCAATGGCAACTGTGTGCGCATTTGGAGTGTAAACCAAACTTTTGAAAGCTTTTGCTTCCGCTTGAAAATGTACTGGTTGACTTCCTCCGTAAATTACGCAAGGAACCATTCCAGCATCACGTACGGCCTTAGTCGCAACTTTACCTACGCTTTCTCTTTCTGATCCTTTAATTGAAATTGATTTCATTGTAAAAATATATAGTTAATAATTATAAAAATTCATTTTTTAGCTTTCAGCTATTAGCCTTTAGCTTTTTTGGGCGTTCCCTTCGGGCGGGCTTTCGGCTGCACGCGGTGCTTGCCTCTATCCCTAACGCATTCTGTTCATTACATCAGGAATTTACCACTGATGGAATTGTTGTGTTGTACCATGTGCATTACTTCTGCAAATAGTGGTGCACAACTCACTACTTTTATTTTGTTAGACTCTTTCTTTAACGGAATGGAGTCGGTCACAATTAATTCTAATAACTTAGAATTTTCTATTTTTTCGTAAGCTTCTCCCGATAAAATGGCGTGTGTACAAATGGCTCTTACACTTAACGCACCTTTTTCTATCATGAGGTCGGCTGCTTTGGCTAAGGTTCCTCCAGTGTCGATCATGTCGTCTACTAGAATTACATTTCTGCCTTTTACTTCTCCGATAAGTTCCATAGTGTCAATCACATTGGCTACTTTTCGTTGTTTGTAACATATTACTACGTCCGATTCTAAAAACTTAGAGTAGGCGTAAGCTCTTTTTGAACCTCCCATATCGGGTGATGCGATGGTTAAATTTTCTAAATTTAAACTTTTCACATACGGTAAAAAGATAGTAGACGCAAACAAATGATCTACTGGTTTTTCGAAAAACCCTTGAATCTGATCGGCATGTAAATCCATGGTCATGATTCGCGTAGCACCTGCGGTTTCTAGTAGTTTTGCCACTAATTTTGCTCCAATCGGCACTCTTGGTTTGTCTTTACGGTCTTGTCTTGCCCATCCAAAGTAAGGAATTACAGGAGTTATGTGTCTAGCTGAGGCTCTTTTAGCAGCATCAATCATTAACAATAATTCCATTAAATTGTCGGCGCTAGGAAATGTAGAGCAAACAATAAAAACGCGTAATCCTCGAATTGATTCTTCAAACGAAGGTTGGAATTCACCATCACTATATTTAGAGAACGTAACTTTACCCAGCGGAACGCCATAGTTTTTGGCTATTTGTTCGGCTAAGTGGACACTTTGGGAACAAGCAAATATTTTTGCTTCTGGTTCTTGATGTGACATTTTGTGTTGTTTTAGTTCCGCTGCGGTTCTTTTTTTGGAATAAATTCTAAAAATATAATTGCCTCGGATGTAGTTAGTTAGTTGTGTGTCGTGTTAACGAGGTGCAAATTTAGAAATAAAATCGGACTCTGAAAGGATATTTTTAACTATTTTCTTGAAAATATGAATAAAAATTATTTACATTTGCACTCCTAAATATTTGATATGAGATATTAAATATTAGATTTACGTTCTTTTTTATAAAATTTAGTATTAATTATTATCCAAATAGTATTAGTTTTAATTGTTTTTTTTAATTCTAATCTATTTAATTATTGTCTAATTAGCATAAATTTTGATTGTTTTTTGAAATTTTAATCTACTAACGACTGCCCGGATGGCATAATTTTAATTAATTTTTTCTAAAAATTATAAATAACACATCATCTCTAGCCCGGATGGCGGAATTGGTAGACGCGCACGACTCAAACTCGTGTACTTAGGTGTGTGGGTTCGATTCCCACTCCGGGTACTAAACTAGACTCATCACTTTTTAAGTGGTGAGTTTTTTGTTTTAAATCAGTATAATTACTTGAAAAACTGATAGTTAATACAAATAAAGAATTTACTTTTTTGGTTCGATATTCTCTATTTTTGATAGAATATTTAAAACCTTCAGGAAACAGCATTTCTTGAAACTTCCTTTTTTTATTAAAATCTAACGAAGTATAGAATTCACTGGGGTTATGACTGATTTTGAAAAAATATTTCATTACTTTTTCATGGTTCGATTTTTTTGTAGGTATTTTTTCTAATTCGATTAACTTTTGTTTGATTTGATCATTTACTTTTTGTCCTTGTCTTTCAAAAATATCTTTGCTAATTTCTCCAATTGCATATTTATATTCCATTTTATCAATGATTTCCTTTAACTCATTAATGTCTTTGGAGAGCAATCTTTTTCTTTCTGAAACATCTGTCATTTCTTCGTCTAAAATTTTTTTAAGTTGTTCCGAGAATAAATTTTCAAGATCTTTTGATAATTTAAATTCATTTATTTTAGCAAGAAATTGTTCATGTAAACCTTCATGTATAGATCTTTCGGTTGAATTAGCGTTAGCCGTTTTATTGCAAACATTACATTTATAATAGAACACTTGTTTTTTCTTATTTAGGTATGAGGTCATGGATTCATTACACTCATTACAAATTAAAAATTTTGGAGCTAATGGAGTTTCTTCTTTTCCTTTCAATTTAGAAATGCCTATTTTACTCGAACCATTAAGTATACTTTGTAGGATATTAAATTCTTTTTTTGTGATTAAAGGTTCCCAAGGCCCTTTTATGTATTCATCATCTAGAAGTGTATTGCAAACTCTGCCAGCATAGAATTCATTTCTCCACATATTGGCTAGAGATTGATAAGCTAATTTAATGCCTTTAGATTGTAACCAATCAAGAACTTCCTTGTCAGTATATGATTTGTATATTTTTAATTTGAATGCTTCTTTAAATAGTATTCCTTCACGATTAATTTTAATTTCTTGAAATGCTTGTACCATATTTGGATTGGTTACTCTTGGGCCATAATGATCATAACCTCTAGGAGTTCTTCCAAATAGTTTACCGTTGTTTAACGCATTTATCAGACCTGGAATTATGGTGTCCTGTCTATTGAAGTTTTCTTTTTGAGCATAAAGTAATTGAGTCGAAAATTCGTTTTCAGCTCTTTCATTGAATGTGTTGTGCTCCGTACTTACTGAATATAACAGCACATTAAATTCCTTGCGAAGTTTTACAAATAGTTGAATATGTTCTGCTCCAGCTCTACCAAAGCGACTAGGTGACCAAATCAATATGATTTTGGGTCTTTTGGATGGAGTTGTTTTCTTAATCTTGTCAATTAATTCTTTTAGTGTACTTTGAGTATTTATTTTTTTTGAACTTTCATATTCAGCATCGAATTCTTCAGTTATTATTAAACCATTATCTTTAGCAAATGCTTTAATTTTCTTCACTTGTGTTTCAATACTACCATTATTTACAAATTGCTCTTTTGTTGATACTCTAGTATAAGACCAAACAGTTGATCCATAAAAATCTTTAATTGTTACGTTTTTCTTTTTCATTTTTATAATGATCAAAAATTAATTTAGTGAATTGGTATAATGATTTTGAAAATTCTAATGCTGTTTCTTCGTTTAAATGATTTTTTAAACTAGGAACTATAGTTATTAACTCTGAATAATCTAAAAGATTGTCTTTTTCATCAGATGTAAATTTCTCTTGGCCCATATCTTGTTACAGATAATACGGGCTGAGTGTACAGGAACCGAATGCGTTTTACAATAAACATATTTTTACGATTTAATAGTTACTTTATAATTGTTTTGCGAACGAGTGTCAACAGTAATTTTTGCGCCTGTAGGAAGTTTTGTGTTTAGGAAAAATTCTGCTAGTTCTTCTGCTTTTTTATGACTTTCAGTTATTTTGTATATTTTACTTTCGCCTTTTTCATTAACAATAATTTCTAATAGTTTGGGTCTATCAAAAATTAATACTCGTCTTATTTTATTTTCAATTTCTGAAAGATAAGTTAACTCATTTTTATTTCTTTCAAAGTCTAAACCAATAAGTTTTGATAGATGTGGGAAATAAGGTATTGTTATTAAGGTTTCTCTATAAAAAAGATTGTTGAGTTCATTATTGATGTCATTTCCGCTATAACTAAATCTATATTCTTCTGTTTTTGGACAATAAATAAAAGAGACGTTCTGTCTGTTACTCTTTAAACAATTTTTGATAGTATCTTTAAATGGTGTTATATCTCTTCTGTATACATGATGCATCATAACTTCATCATCTAAAAAGGTTTTGAACCATTCTTTTTCTTCTAATGAAAACTCTTTTTTAGGATCTTTTATTGCATCTTTTAATACTTCGTCTGCATAGGTGCTGAATAATGGTTTAATCCAAATACGTTCTGAAAGGACTTCTAATTTATCTGAAGTAATTCCTATGTTAGACAACTCATTTATTATCAATATCCATAATGCTTCTGGAAGTGTCATCAATGCTTTTCGTTCTTTTACTAAAAAAGGGATGATGTTTCTGTCTTTCCAATAATTCATTTGTCTAGATGTTATTTCTAAGTCTTTGGTCGTGTATTTTTTTTCAGATATTAGTTCACCAATTTTTGAGTAAAATGTTTTCTTCATGTATTTAATTATTGATAAGACGATACAGTTAAAATTTACTACGTGGTAAATATAATAAAAATATTTATCTTTGTAAAATATAATAAATAAATTTATGAAAAAACCAATAAAAAAATGTAAAAATCCTGAATGCCAAGATGTTATTTTGGAATATAAAAGTGCAAAGCGTAATTATTGTAATGACAGTTGTAGAAATAGAGCAGGCTATTTAAATAGATTAGTTGAAGAAAGAGAGTTTGAATTGGAAAAAATGAAAGCAAAGCTGAATTATAAAGCATTAAAACAATGTATTAATAAAAATTACCTTGAAATTGATTTAACAACACTTGAACTATTGAATTTTGATATTAACTATCTTAAATTTAATAAACTATTAGTTGACAATAATGAACAATACAAAGCATACAAAATAAAGGATATTGAATTTTATTATAATTCAACAAAAGCGAAAATGATAATAATTAAAACTTAATACTACTATGAAAGAAATTCATTTAACACCACATCAAAAAATGTTGTCTCCATTAGAGTTGTCTAGTGAACTTGGCTTAGTTAAACCAATTGAAGAAATACAATTCAACAATAAAATAGGTTATTTTTTATTTGGATCATTAATTACCGTTACAGCAATTTTTATTTTTATAAATTGGAAAAATCACAATCAAGAAAAGAAAACAAATCTCATTGACTGTTCAATAAGTTAGAATCAGTGAAAATTGATGAAAATCGATTATAATTAATTTTTAATTTTTCTCACTAATTTTTTAATCAATGGCAACAAGTTGTTTTAATACTGGTTTTGGTGTTGGGTTTCTTTTTCCCTTATAATCATTATCATTAGGCAAAACAATATAATTTATACTATAAGAAAGGATTTGATTGGCATTGTATATTTCTTCATTTTTGGGTAATGGAACAATACTTATTTTGGTTGATGAAGCATTAAATATAATATCAATATCATGTGAATCATATTTGTTTATATTATCGTTTAAGTTAGGATCAATATAATATTCAGTTGTATTATCCTCTGATTGAAGAATTATTTTAAACTTTTCAGGTGCATTGATATTAATGGCAGTTTCGAATTGTATCAATTTTATCAATCCATCCTTGATGCTGATCCAAAATGGGTCTCTTTTATAATATTTTGATTTACAAATTGTAGCTGAGCAATTGTTCATATACTTTTATTCTTTGTGATAACTATATTTTAATCTTCCCATCCACACAAGGTTAAACCTAATGCTTTAGCTTCTTTTAAAGATTTTTTGACTACTTCATGCTTACAAGCATTTAGTCCACGGCAGGTTTCTGTATAATGGTATTTGGTTGCTTCTTTACTATTGCAAATATAAACATCGTCTTTAACAATAGTAAAGGATGTTAGACAGTACAGTAAACAGATTGATATAAATTTTTTCATAGAGTTTAATTTCTACTTTAATGGTTTTCGATACAATTTTCACTTCATTACATTACGTGAAAATCACTCCAACTGACGTATTGAGATATAGTTCTTGTTCGCGATATAATTTTCACCTCATTGCTTTAAGTGAAAACCACACGAATTGACGTTGTAGTATTTTATAAAAGTACTAATATTAATTTACTTGTAATTCATATTCTTCTCCATTTTCATCAATGGCTTTTAGGATTCCTTTATTAATCCATTCTACATCAACTTCGAGTTCTTTTCCTTCGGGATTGGTTATGAAGCCTGTGCCGTATTTTCCTTCAATTGTAATATTCCCAGTTACTTCATTACCTTGTGTGTCTGTGCCAGTAACGTCGTAATTGTAAGAGTAGTTTCCATGTTCTCCTTTTCGGAATTCATATTGGTAGTTGGTATCTACATGATGTGTTGTTTCTTCTTGAGTTATTAAAGTATCAACGGACTTTTTAACAATTTAGTCTTTAGGTTCTTCTTTTTTTCTACAGGTTGTCATTAATAATGAAAGTAAATAGTAGAACAGAATCACGGAAGTTTTAAATTGCGGTTTCATGGTGTTGCTTTTTTTCAAACTTACACCTGATGTTTATTATTACCTTACGGGAAACCGTAATAAGAAGAGAAAAGATAATAGATGAAAGATAATAGATTGGGTTGGTTTTTTATTAGAACATATAGTATTACACTTTGAGGATGTTATATTAAATTAAATTCTAGTGTGATGGGGATGTGGTCTGATATTTCTTTAGCTTCTTTTAGGGATGTGAAGTTATTGTAGAAATGAATTACTTCTGCTTTTATAGCTCTTATTTTAGTGTTGTTGTACCATATAATGTCAAATTCTGAGGCTAAACAATCTTTGGAATTGCATTCTTTTTTGAGCGATGTTTTTTGATTAGTAAAGGCACAGTTGTACCCTAGTTTTCTTAAAGGATTGAACACAGTGTGGGATTGTGGACAATTGAAATCGCCAGTAAAAATAAGGTTTAGGGTTGGGTATTCATCGGGTAAATATTTGAAGTATTTTATTTCTGTTTCGGGCTGTTTGCTTTTGGTGATTGCGTGAAAATTGGCAATTGTGAATTGTTTGGAATTGTATTCGAAGGTGCAAAAATAGGGTTCTCGATCTATTTCGAGGTTGTATTTCTTTGCCTATTTTTTTGACTTTGGCGGTTTTCCAGAGAAAGGCGTAGCGTTCTGTTTTGTAGGCGCTGCTTGTGGTGGGGTCGCTAATGGAGTAGTCCCATTTTGTGCCTATTCTGTTGAGTTCGTCGGCGAGTTTTGCTACTGCTTGTGCGCCACCGTTTCCGGCAACTACTTCTTGAATGGCTACGATATCATATTCTTTGAGCGTGTTGGCGATGTAGGTTAGGGTGGAGTAGGTTTTTGATTTGCCAAAGTTTTCTAGGTTCCAAGAGAGGAGTTTTACTTGGGAAAATGAAATTGTTGATATTAAGATAAAAAAAATACTATATTTCATTTTTTTCTTCAAAATTAAATCTTTTTTTAAAATTTATTTACGGTTTCCCGTAAAACTAATGTTTTAATAGTAAGTAATTTAGTGTAAAAACTATTATGCTTAAAAAAACTATTTTACTTGAGAATAAAGCATCGCTAACAGCAAAAAATCTTCAATTAGTTGTAAAATCTGAGATTAGGGAAAGTTCGATACCTGTTGAAGATATAGGGTTTTTGGTTATAGATCATCCTGAAATATACCTAAGTATTCCAGCTATGAATTTATTGGTAGAATACAATGCGGCAGTGATTATATGCAGTACTAATCATTTACCTAATGGCATGTTTTTAAACCTTAATAGTCATCATATCCAACAAGAGATTTTTAAAAATCAGATAGATGCTAGCGTACCGCTAAAGAAGCAATTATGGCAACAAACGATTGTTGAAAAAATCACGAATCAAGGGATTTTATTAGAGAAAATTACGGGTAATAAAAATTCATTTCCTTTTTTAGCTGGTAAAGTATTAAGTGGTGATACTACTAATATGGAAGGTGTGGCTGCTAGTCAGTATTGGAAATCATTTTTTGATGCAACTTTTAAGCGTGAACGGTTTGGGGATTACCCTAACAATTTTTTAAATTATGGTTATGCAGTGTTGCGAGCTGCAACGGCAAGAGCTTTGTCAGGAAGTGGATTATTAAATACTTTAGGAATTCATCATAAAAGTAAGTATAATGCTTTTGCCTTGGCTGATGATATTATGGAACCTTTTCGCCCCATTGTTGACGAAAAAGTTTTTGAACTAATGCAGAAGTATGATGAGCAAGAGTTAAACACATTACTTAAATCGGAACTTTTGCAACTATTAACACAAACAGTTTATTTCAAAGATGAGAAAAGCCCTTTGATGGTGGCGTTGCAAAAAACAGCAAGTTCATTGCAACAATGCTATACTGGAGATAGAAAGAAGATAAAATATCCAAAATTATGGAGCTAAACGGATATCGAATTATGTGGCTATTTGTATTTTTTGACTTACCGACAGAAACAAAGAAAGACAAAAAGAATGCGTCTGGATTTAGAAACAACTTGCTGAAAGATGGATTTAGTATGATGCAATATTCTGTATATGTACGTCATTGCGCTAGTAGTGAAAGTGCCGATGTGCATGAAAAACGAATACACCGATTATTACCGCCTTTAGGCAAAGTGAGTGTATTACGAATAACCGACAAGCAATTTGGCAATATACTCAACTTTTGGGGCAAAGCCGAAGTGCCTAAAGAAGCACAACCTACACAGTTAGAACTATTTTAAATTATTATCTTACGGCACAATATAATTATTACATTCCGCTTTTTGTCATTCCGAGGCACGAGGAATCTCATAATCCAACAAACCCAATAAAAATTAGTAATTCACAATCACTACAAATAAAAAAATGCTTCAATCTTGCCTTTTCACTGCAAAAAAGAAGCATTTTTTATCACGATATAGTGGTTTATTTTGTTGATTATTAGAAGGTAAGAAGCCAACTAATATTGTGTTTTCTAATCTTTAATCAATCCACAACTGATAAACATTTCCGATGATTTCATAATGAAATATTGTGTTTTCTAATCTTTAATCAATCCACAACGGTAAAACAAATGGAATTTGTACAAACTGAATATTGTGTTTTCTAATCTTTAATCAATCCACAACGCATCGGCAACATTTCTAGTGATTTTAGTTAATATTGTGTTTTCTAATCTTTAATCAATCCACAACCCAAAAGGTTACATTGAACTGGGTAACAAAAATATTGTGTTTTCTAATCTTTAATCAATCCACAACTATCCTGCCATAATTTAAAATTTAAATGTAATATTGTGTTTTCTAATCTTTAATCAATCCACAACACAACAGATAGAGTTATTCCAATAATGGGAAATATTGTGTTTTCTAATCTTTAATCAATCCACAACAATCACAATTAAAAATGATAAAAAACCATTAATATTGTGTTTTCTAATCTTTAATCAATCCACAACTGAGTGCACCTTTACAAATAGTTGTGATGAATATTGTGTTTTCTAATCTTTAATCAATCCACAACTCTACAACTCCAGTTGAAATATTAGACGCTAATATTGTGTTTTCTAATCTTTAATCAATCCACAACTTCTCTTTCAAAACCCTTGAAAGTATTTTTAATATTGTGTTTTCTAATCTTTAATCAATCCACAACAAATCGTTACTAATATGAAACTGTTTTTTTAATATTGTGTTTTCTAATCTTTAATCAATCCACAACCGAGAAGTTAAAAGCGGAAAAGCAGGAACTAATATTGTGTTTTCTAATCTTTAATCAATCCACAACTCTACAATGATAAAGATATGGCGTTGAAATAATATTGTGTTTTCTAATCTTTAATCAATCCACAACACAGCACCAACAATAGGTCCACTATTCGGAATATTGTGTTTTCTAATCTTTAATCAATCCACAACAAGAAAGCTGAATCATTATTGAGAGTGGCAATATTGTGTTTTCTAATCTTTAATCAATCCACAACTAGATGGTCAGACTTTTACTGCTTATTTAAATATTGTGTTTTCTAATCTTTAATCAATCCACAACGAAGGTGATGTACAAATTGCAATTGAAGAAAATATTGTGTTTTCTAATCTTTAATCAATCCACAACATTCTAACAAGCGCAGTGTGGCTTCAAAGCAATATTGTGTTTTCTAATCTTTAATCAATCCACAACACAGTAGGTATACTCATAATTTATGGTATTAATATTGTGTTTTCTAATCTTTAATCAATCCACAACCCATTGATGGGTAAGAATGATTGTGGTTGTAATATTGTGTTTTCTAATCTTTAATCAATCCACAACTAGTTATAGACGATCCAATTAAACCCGAAGAATATTGTGTTTTCTAATCTTTAATCAATCCACAACATAATACTTTGTCGACCGCCTTACTTGTCGAATATTGTGTTTTCTAATCTTTAATCAATCCACAACTATCCGAGAGTAATACGATAATAATTAAAAAATATTGTGTTTTCTAATCTTTAATCAATCCACAACAACCAATATTCGGTTTGTGTTTGTTAATTTAATATTGTGTTTTCTAATCTTTAATCAATCCACAACAGATTCCATTTTTCAGTTTTATAATTCCAAAATATTGTGTTTTCTAATCTTTAATCAATCCACAACAATTGTAGGTTTACAAGTGATAACAACAAAAATATTGTGTTTTCTAATCTTTAATCAATCCACAACTTGGTGGCGTAACTTTATTTGCAAGTATTTAATATTGTGTTTTCTAATCTTTAATCAATCCACAACACCGCATTAACAATTATAGACTCATTGTATAATATTGTGTTTTCTAATCTTTAATCAATCCACAACGGTTACTTGGGATTCTCCATCATAATAACTAATATTGTGTTTTCTAATCTTTAATCAATCCACAACATATTCCTAATAATAGCAGCTATTCTACATAATATTGTGTTTTCTAATCTTTAATCAATCCACAACACCGCAACACCAGTAAGATTAAAAAGAATAATATTGTGTTTTCTAATCTTTAATCAATCCACAACTATTGTTGAAAGAATGTCATCCATTCCCCAAATATTGTGTTTTCTAATCTTTAATCAATCCACAACAAAACGTGCTTATTCATCCCAAAAGCTAAAAATATTGTGTTTTCTAATCTTTAATCAATCCACAACAGTAGCTACATTATTTGTACAAAATACTATAATATTGTGTTTTCTAATCTTTAATCAATCCACAACTATTCGGGTTCTAAACCGCTTAAGCAACCAATATTGTGTTTTCTAATCTTTAATCAATCCACAACATGGCAAGTGGTGGCTTTTCTTTATACAGAAATATTGTGTTTTCTAATCTTTAATCAATCCACAACAACAATATGACTTATACATCATCTAATAATAATATTGTGTTTTCTAATCTTTAATCAATCCACAACGCTACTAAAGAAATTGCATTACAACAAAAGAATATTGTGTTTTCTAATCTTTAATCAATCCACAACAGTAATGGTATAGTTAATTGGGTAACAAAGAATATTGTGTTTTCTAATCTTTAATCAATCCACAACTCTGTAAGCTTTTTAAATAACTGGCAGGCGAATATTGTGTTTTCTAATCTTTAATCAATCCACAACCGTAAGTAAAACAGCAATCGCAAAAAGAAAAATATTGTGTTTTCTAATCTTTAATCAATCCACAACACTATACAAAAGAAGATAATATAACTATTAATATTGTGTTTTCTAATCTTTAATCAATCCACAACGTGAGCCATAATACAACTTACGGATTTAAAATATTGTGTTTTCTAATCTTTAATCAATCCACAACAACGGAATAAAAGACGATGTGACTTATATTAATATTGTGTTTTCTAATCTTTAATCAATCCACAACAATGGAATTAAAGACGACGTTACCTATATTAATATTGTGTTTTCTAATCTTTAATCAATCCACAACAACACTACGCAAATAT
>NZ_JBMDKL010000015.1:0-95108 GCF_057809695.1 Flavobacterium sp. FG139 | reverse complement strand
GACCATGTTCCGTTAATGCCATTATTGGATGTCGTTGGAAGTGTACCTGGGGTAGCATTCTGACAATACGGTCCTAAAGCCGTAAAAGTTGGAACTGTTGGTGCTGTAACGGTGATACTCATCGTAGCGGTTGTAGCACATTGTCCTGCTGTTGGGGTAAACGTATACGTTTGTGTACCTACCGTTGTCGTAGAGACTGTGGCTGGCGACCATGTTCCGTTAATGCCATTATTGGATGTCGTTGGAAGTGTACCTGGGGTAGCATTCTGACAATACGGTCCTAAAGCCGTAAAAGTTGGAACTGTTGGTGCTGTAACGGTGATACTCATCGTAGCGGTTGTAGCACATTGTCCTGCTGTTGGGGTAAACGTATACGTTTGTGTACCTACCGTTGCCGTAGAGACTGTGGCTGGTGACCATGTTCCGTTAATGCCATTATTGGATGTCGTTGGAAGTGTACCTGGGGTAACATTCTGACAATACGGTCCTAAAGCCGTAAAAGTTGGAGTAACCGTTGTTGTAATGGTTACAGTAACTGTTGCCGTCGCATTTGCACAAGGCGGTGTACCAGTAACAGTGTAGGTATAAACTCCAGCAAGATCAACAGCAGGATTGAATACACCTGTTCCACTGGCTAAAGGAGGTGACCAAGTTCCTCCAGATTGAGGTGATCCTCCTAAACTAATAAAAAGATTTCTTGGAGCTGCATCACTACATATGTTAAGCGTTCCATTTGTACCTGCATTTGCTTTTGGAACAACCGTTACTGTAACCGTAGCGGTCGCATTTCCACAAGGTGCTAAACCTGAAACTGTATAAGTATATACTCCTGATGGATCTACAGCAGGGTTAAATATACCTGTTCCACTGGTTAAAGGCGGACTCCATGTTCCACCCGATTGAGGAGTACCGCCTAAACTATTAAATAAATTTTGAGTTGCAGCATTACTACATACTGTTAATGTTCCATTAGTCCCAGCATTTTTGGGGTCTGATATTGTGATTGTTACTGTTGATGAGCTTGCCGCACAAACCCCATTATTAACAGTATAAGTAAACACATAAGGGCTTCCAGCTGCTGTTAAAGTAGTTAAGTTAACCGTTCCTAAATATCCATTTGTAGTCGTTAGTGGTCCACTCCATGTACCTGTTGTTTGAGGGCTTCCACCCAAACTACTAAATAAATTTTGAGTTGGATTAGAAGCTATTTGATTGGAACATATTTGTAACGAACCATTAGCACCTGAATTATTAGGTGGAACCAAATTAGCCGTAACTTCCAATCTATCTGTACTTTCACAAGGCGGATCAATTGTAGTTGCAAAATAACTTTGTCCATTAACTAATGGTGTTGATGGATCTAACGGAACAGAAGAAGATATGGTAGCATACCAATTATTAGCACCACTAGCTACTAAATCTGCTATAGTTGGCGACTGTGTTGTACAAAAAAACTGATTCGCATTTCCAGTTGGTACTGGCACTACTCCTACGGTTACAAACACAGAAAGTCGTGATGTTTTACAACCCGTAAATGGATTCGTTTGACCAGCATAATAGATGGTATTGTTGGTAAGAACGGTTGAAGGCGACAAAGCAGTTCCTCCACCAGGAGTCAAATACCACTCAACATTATTTCCATTAGCAATTAAATTGGCAATGGTCGCTTGTGACGGACTGTCCACACAAACCCCTTGAAAATTCTGACCTGTTGGTGCCGAGTAAATCGTTACCACTACTTGCTGTCTAACACCACAGGAACCCGAGTTGTCATCTGCAAAATAATCTTCTCCATTGACTAATCCAGCTGCAGGAGATAAGGGTGTTGTTGATGTAGCTGTAGCATACCAAACTACCCCATTTCCGTTATTAGTTGCTACTAAACTGGAAACGGTTGGTGATTGTGTATTACAAAAAGTCTGAGTCGGATTGACTACAGTTGGACATTGTGCGAAACTCTTACTCAATCCGATAGAAAAGAAAAGAGATAAGTAAAATAGGTTTAAGTATTTAGTCTTTTGTATATTTTTTATCATAAGCTACATCTTATTTTTACATAACTGCAATCTAACAAACTACAGATTTTATTTAGGACTATTACGTCAAATTTATATAAAGAAACGTGTCGTTTAACGATGAAATTAATGCATCTTACCCAGTTCCTTTATGGTATTATCAGTATCATGTTGAAGAATATAAAACCCTTCATTCACACTAGTTCCTTGTTGGTTTTTATGGTATTCAAATTTAAATTTACTATACTCGGTAACATCCTCTTTAGTAGAGGTTTCAAAATCTTTATTTTGTGACAATCGCAACAAAACATCAAAAGTAACATCAAACCCAGTCAAGTAATTCTGATTCTGTTCTAATGTTTTTTTCTTGCTACTATTAGATGAAATTTGAGCCTGTGCTGCCTTTTCAACTGAAATATATGTTGGATAAATCATTTTTAAAATGTTAATTCTAATCGAAGATACATTTTCGTAATTAGCCAACAATGAAGGCTCTAAAACTGCAATCTGAATTGAAAATTCGGTGGATTGATTTAATAAAACATTGGTAGAACTGATAATCATGCTGTTCTTATCGGTATCCAAAATAACATAATTTAATTTGTCTTTAACTAACAATGTCTTCAAGTCTTCAGTATCAACCACGTTTTTATCGGATACTTTAACCCATTTAGCCTGTGGAAATTTTTCTAGAATACTGCTTTTACTAATCAATCTATTAGAACTGTTGACTACAATAATATTGGCATTTGCAGCAGATAAATAATTCAACACTTGCGTACGAATTTCTTGCTCTGATGGTAATGAAACAAACAAATTTGAAAATCCTTTTTCGGCAATTATTGATTTTGTTGTAACCACCGGAATATTTTGTTGATTAAAAACTGCCGCTATTTTTGGAGCTTCTTTTTCAAAATAAGGCATCATAATTAAATTTGATTTAACCAAGACTTCGTTTTTAGACAAACTATCTACTGCTAGTTCTGTTGGATTATCTTGAAGCTCTAATAATTTAACATTGACAGCTACTCCCAAACTTTTCGCAGAATCAATAGCTTTTAATGCACCGCTATAAAACTCTAAATTTCCTTTCACAAATTTGTCACTTACCTCTTTAAAATCATTCCCTTTAGCAACAAATTCTTGATATTTAGTATCGCTAAAAGGCATCACAAGAGCTAGTTCTTTGGTGGTTGATTTGTCAATACTCAAGTATAAATCTTTGTATCGGGAAGGATTTTTAACCGGTATAACCGTAGCCTTTTCTGGCGAAGCTACTTTTTCTGTAGTAGTTTCATTTGTTTTTTCAGAAATAGGCTGATTTACTTTTTCTGGAGTGGTACTTACTGCCGAAGAAGCATTTTTAGGCATTTTAATAACCATACCCACCTGAACTGCATCAGCTAATTTCGGATTTAAATCGGTAAATTCTTTAACAGTCATTCCAGCTCTTTTAGACAATCCAAAAAGCGTTTCTTTGTGCTGAATTTGATAATCAACAAAATCTTGACTAATAATTGATTTTGAAGGTTTTGCTTTAACAGAGCTTTCAACGACTGGCTTTGTTTCAACCACTGGAGTATTTTCTGTTTGAGGTTTTGATTCAACTTCTGCAGCAGTCACTTTTGGAGTTGCATTTACCACTACTGCATAATCGCCCTTATAAGAAGAAGGAATACTTATTTTTTGACCAATTTGAAGTCCTTTAACAATTTGGGGATTCCCATTCTCTAATTCCGCAATAGTAACACCGTATTTTTTAGAAAGCCCAAATTTAGTTTCTTTGGGTTCAACAATATGATATCTTGATTCTGAAGAACTATTTACTGGAGCAGCTACTACAGCACTTCCGTTGCGAGTTGGAACCGTTAATTTTTGACCACTTTTCAAAACACCATTTAACACAGATGCATTGGCTTTGGTAAGTTCATCTACAGTTATACCATTTCGTTTTGAAATACCATACAAGGTTTCGCCAGGTAAAACGACATAATCATATTTTGAGTCAAATTTTGGAGAAACATTTACCTGAGATAAATCTTGTTTATAACCTGTAGTAGAACCGTTAATTTGAAGTTTATGCCCAACTTGCAAACCTGCTACAATTTGTGGATTTTGTTCTTCCAACTGCTGAATCGTTACTCCATACAACTTCGAAAGACCAAATTTTGTTTCCTTAGATTGCACAATATGAATTCTATTTTCGGAACTGATTGTTTTCGGAACACTTGAATTCTGAGTATCTGTAGAAGAATTTGAATTAGAAATCGCTGTATTTGTAACCCGTGCTTTCGGAATGACTAACACATCAGATTCTTTAACTCCATTAACGGCATTTGGATTCAATTTAACTATATCATAAGGAGTTACCTTATATTTTTGAGCAATTGAAGATAAAGTTTCACCACTACTTACAATATGTTTGATGTTAGCTTCTTGTGAATAAAAATTTTGAACGAAAAATAATATAAAAATTATTGCTAATTTTTTCATATTTGTTTTACTATGTAAGGGTTAGTAACCTAAAATATTTTATAAAATTAACAAAAAAACCTCCGTAGAAAATAGACTACAGAGGTTGTTATTAAGATTGTTATTAACAATTTATTAAAACACAAATAAAGCTCTTTCGCTCATCATTTCGTTCACTTCATCGGCTACTTGTTCGATAATTTCTTCGTTAGTATGATTCATTAAAACGCGATCAATAAAGTCAACAACAGCTTCCATATCTTCCTCTACAAGACCTCTCGTAGTTATAGCTGGAGTACCTACACGGATGCCTGAAGTTACAAATGGCGATTTGTCATCAAATGGAACCATATTTTTATTTACTGTGATATCCGCTTTAACCAAAGCATTTTCCGCTTCTTTTCCTGTAATATTTTTATTTCTAAGATCGATCAACATCATATGATTATCGGTACCTCCTGAAATTAAATTATATCCTCTTTTATTGAAAGCCTCTGCCATAGCCTTGGCATTCTTTTGAACTTGCATGGCATAACGGAAGAACTCATCGGTTAAACACTCTCCAAAAGCAACTGCTTTAGCCGCGATAATGTGCATTAATGGACCACCTTGATTTCCTGGAAAAACCGACATATCTAAAATATGCGACATCATTCTGATTTCTCCTTTTGGAGTAGTTAATCCCCATGGGTTTTCAAAATCTTTACCCATCATAATCATTCCTCCTCTTGGTCCTCGTAACGTTTTATGTGTCGTAGTTGTTACAATATGGCAATGCGGAATTGGATCATTCATCAATCCTTTGGCTATTAACCCAGCTGGATGTGAAATATCTGCTAATAATAAGGCGCCAACGCTATCTGCAATTTCTCTAAAGCGTTTAAAATCCATATCTCGACAGTATGCCGAAGCACCTGCGATGATCATTTTGGGTTGTTCTTTAGTCGCAATGGCTTGAATTTTATCGTAATCAAACATTCCAGTTTCTGGCTCTACACCATAAAAACTTGGAGTGTATAATTTTCCAGAAAAGTTAACTGGTGAACCATGCGTTAAATGACCACCATGAGACAAATCAAAACCTAAAATTTTATCTCCTGGTTTTAAACAAGCTGCAAAAACTGCCGTATTAGCTTGCGATCCAGAGTGTGGTTGCACATTGACATATTCAGCTCCAAATAAAGCTTTAGCTCTATCAATAGCAATTTGTTCAACAACATCTACCACTTCACATCCACCATAATAGCGTTTGCCTGGATATCCTTCTGCATATTTATTAGTTAAACAAGAACCAGCAGCTTCCATTACTTGGTCGCTCACAAAGTTTTCTGAGGCAATTAGCTCAATTCCATGAATTTGTCTATCTTGTTCGTCAAGAATTAAGTCAAAAATTTGTTCGTCGCGTTGCATTTTTTTTGATTTTTCGTTAAAAACTTTTCAAAATTACGAAATATGTTTGTCAAATAAATTCAAAATGATATATTTGATTACAAATTTTTCAACAACAAATCAACAACCCAGATATGCCAAATACAGCAAACGACCCTAGTAGAAGATCATGGATTGCGGTTCCCGAAAACAGTGATTTTCCGATACAAAACATTCCTTTTGGAGTCTTTTTAACGAAAGAAGATGTAATTACCATTGGTACTCGAATTGGAGATAGCGCTATTGATATGGGAGCACTTCAACAACTAGGTTATTTTGAAGGTATCGAATTGACCGACGACATGTTTATGCAAGATACCTTAAACGATTTTATTTCGGATGGAAAAAAAACATGGCGCTTGGTTCGAAATCGATTGGCCGATTTATTTGACGAAAACAATCCAAAACTAAGAGACAACAAAGAACATTGTGATGTTGTTATTTTTAATATTTCCGATATTGAGATGCTACTTCCGGTTCAAATTGGCGATTATACCGATTTTTATTCTAGTAAAGAGCACGCCACCAATGTGGGAAAAATGTTTCGCGATCCTGAAAATGCTTTGTTACCCAATTGGCTTCACATCCCGGTAGGATATCACGGTAGAAGTTCTACGATTGTTCCTTCTGGAATTCCAGTACACAGACCTATGGGACAAACGCTTCCAAATGGTGAAACTACGCCTGTTTTTGGCCCGTCACGATTGGTCGATTTCGAATTAGAAACAGCTTTCATCACAACCGATGCCAATATTATGGGCGAAAATATTCCGATTAATGAAGCCGAAGATTATATTTTTGGAATGGTATTGCTTAATGACTGGAGTGCTAGAGATATTCAAAAATGGGAATACGTTCCACTAGGGCCTTTTTTAGCCAAAAACTTTGCTTCTTCCATCTCACCATGGATTGTAACCATGGATGCGTTGGAAGCTTTTAGAGTTAAAGGTCCAAAACAAGAACCTACACCACTACCCTATTTACAACAAAAAGGAAAGCATGCGTACGACATCAACCTTGAAGTTTACATAGAACCAGAAAATGCAACGCCAACGTTAGTTTCTAAATCAAACTTTAAATACATGTATTGGTCGATGTGCCAACAATTAACGCACCACACTTCCAATGGATGTCGTGTAAATTCGGGTGATATGATGGGTTCCGGAACCATTTCTGGTCCAACCGAAGACAGTTTTGGTTCGATGTTAGAATTGACTTGGAGCGGACAAAAACCGATTAAAATGAGTGATGGGACCGAACGTAAATTCATCAACGACAACGATACGGTAATCATGAAAGGATATTGTCAAAACAGTTCGGTACGCATAGGATTTGGTGAAGTTTCAAGTAAACTATTACCGCCTTTCGTTAGAAAATAAGTATCACATTATTTTGGCTTACTTTTTGGATAGTGTCCATTAGTAACTCTTAAACCTTTTACCATGAAAAAAATTACTTTATTATTTGCCTTATTTGTACTGATCACCTCATGTGGTGTTAGACAAACAAGAGAATCACTCACTACTGGAGATTATGATGCAGCCATTCAAACGGCTGTAGAAGGATTACGTAACCGAAAAGATGCCAAAGGAAAACAAGACTACATCTACCTTTTAGAAGAAGCTTTTGCCAAGGCTAAAGAACGCGATTTGCAAAACATCAACTTGTGGTTTAAAGATGCTAATCCAAGTAATACTGAGAAAATTTACAACACCTATGTGCAATTGAATAACCGTCAAGAATTAATCAAACCAGTTTTACCATTGCGATTGATCAAAGAAAACAGAAATGCAATTTTTCCTTTTGAAGATTATTCCGATCAAATTGTGAATAGTAAAAATGCGTTGGCGAAACATCTGTATGACAATTCTAAAGCATTATTAGCTACTAAAGACAAAATGAGTTTCCGTCGTGCTTTTGATGATTTACAATACTTAAATGGACTATCGCCAAACTATAAAGACGTGGCAAGTTTGATTGACGAAGCCAGACTAAAAGGTACCGATTTTGTGAGCGTTTATACTAAAAACGAAACCAATATGGTCATTCCTGTTCGTTTAGAAAATGATTTGTTAGACTTCAGCACCTTTGGATTAAACGATAAATGGACCGTATACCACAGCAACCGTCAAAAAGGAATTGCTTATGATTATGGAATTATTGTAAACTTTCGTCAAATAAATATTTCTCCTGAGCAAATTAAGGAGAAAGAATTAGTGAAAGAAAAACAAATTAAAGACGGAACTAAACCACTGTTAAACGCTCAAGGACAACAAGTAAAAGACAGTTTAGGCCATGTTATTATGGTTGATAATTTTAAAACTATTAGAGCTACTATATACGAATCTAGACAATTCAAATCTGCTCAAGTAGTGGCCAAAGTAGATTATATCGATTTCAAAACCAATCAATTAATTGATACGTTTCCATTAGCAAGCGAATTTGTTTTTGAAAACATTTACTCCAAATATATTGGTGATAAAAATGCTTGTGAAGCCGATTATTTCCCATACTTTGATAAAAGAGCCGTACCTTTTCCAAGTAATGAACAAATGGTTTACGATTCTGGAGAAGATTTAAAAGCCAAATTGAAAGGCATCATTACCCAAAACAGAATTAGAAAATAAATAAAAAAACGCATTTGAAATTTCAGATGCGTTTTTTGTTTTACTGTATTTAGATTCTAAAATGGAAATAAATACACCGGCTTGTTGATGCTTAATACGCTTGAAGTAGCGGTAAGTTTTCCGGTTGTTTCATCACGATCAAAAACAGAAATCAAACTAGAACCTTGTGTGGCTACCAAAACATTTTTTTGATTTTTAGCGAGTATAAAGTTACGTGGCATAACTGCTGTTTTTACGGTTTGAATCACCTCTAAATTACCATTTTCAAGAACTTTCATCACTACGATTTGATTATCGTTACCTCGAACCGAAGCATACAAAAATTGACCATCGTTACTCAATCGCACTTCAGCAGCAGAACCGCTTTTAGTCGAAGCTGTTAATGGAATGGTTTGAACTTGATGCAACTGATGATTTTGGTATTCAAAAACGCCTACTTCATTGGTCAATTCAAAAGTAGCATACAAGCGAGTTCCATCCGAATTCCATACCAAATGTCTTGGTCCAGAACCCGAAGCTACTGTAGTAATTTGTGTTTTTTCTTCTTCTAAGAAAGTAGTTGAATCATCTTCAAAAGGAATCAATCGAATGGCATCGCTACCCAAATCGGCAACCGCAATAATTTCCTCTTTGGGATGAAAAACAATACAATGCACATGCGGTTTTTCTTGACGTGCAACATTGACACTTTTTCCTTCATATTGGATAAATTGGCTACTTTCAGACAGCACACCTTTTTTATCTATAGGAAACACACTCAAATTTCCACCACTATAATTTCCAACCAATACAAAATTTTCATCCGGACTAAAAGCTACTGTGCAAGGATGATTTCCTTTGGTCGCAAACGAACTTAATTTCTGAAAGGAATTGGTCTTTCTATCATAAAAAAATGATGTCACTTTACCTCCATTTTCACTCGCGGTTTCTTCTACAGCTACCACAACAGTTTTGGACTTGTTTGTAATTACAAATGACGGATTTTCTATTCCAGAAACAACCGAACTCAGTTCCAATTTTTTAGTTTCTGAATTAAAGTTCACAATATTAATTCCTTGCGAGGCATTATCGGTGTAGGTTCCAACTAAATAATTAACCGATTTATGTGACGAACAACTGCTTACTAAAACAGCCAAACATACCCCAATGGCGTGTGTGATTTTCATAATTTATAAATAACGGTGTAAGGCTTCTACTGCAATGTCACTGTGGGACGCATCATAAACGGATTTGCCTTTACTGATAAGTAGTACTTGCGGCGATTGATGTTCTACTTCAAATTGTCTAGCGATTTCAGCAGAAACATCACGGTGATTTAATAAATCTAATAAAAAAGGTGTTACTTTATTGTCTAGATCAAATTCGTTTTCAAACTGACGTAACGCCATTCTGCTCACATTACAACGTGTACTGTGCTTGAAAATAATAACAGGCTTGTCATTAGACAATTCTATCACATCATTCAATTGACCTAAGTCAACTAATGCATTCCATTGGATTTTTGAATTAGTAGACGAAGCATGGTCGGAGCTTCCAAAAAAAGTTTTAAATAAACTCATAGTTTTTGTTTGATTATTTTCTGTTCAAAATTAAAAAAGAAAATCCGAAGTAATGGCCTTCGGATTTTTATTTTATTATTTTAATTCTTTGATTTTTATATTTCTAAACCACACGTTGTTTCCGTGGTCTTGAAGACAAAGTCGTCCTTTTTTATACGTTCCAAATCCCGGAAATTCATGAAACTTTGATTTCGCAATCATGTCTCTCCAAGCATCGTCCCACATGGTTGTTTCTACCACCAATTCTCCGTTAAGAAAGAACTTTAGGCTTCCTTTATTGGAAATAATTTCAGCATGATTCCATTCGCCATAAGGCTTAACCGTTTCTTTAGAAGTGATTAAATCGTATAAATCTCCAGCTCTGTGCTTGATGATTTTGGCATCTGGATGACCGTTATTGTCTAATACTTGCATCTCGGGTCCAGTCATCCATGGGTATTTATACTGTTTTGGATCTTCGTGTACATTAAAAATGATACCGCTATTTCCATCTTTTGAAATCTTCCAATCTACTTTTAAATGAAAATTTTCAAACTCATTTGCAGACAAAATATCGCCACCATTTTTGGTTTGCCAATCTTTCTTATCAGACACTTCCAAATGAATGGATTTATCATCAATAACCCAAGCTTTTCCAATAGAATCGGTACCGTATTTGTGCCAACCTTTAAGACTTTTCCCGTCGAATAAAAGTTTCCATCCTTGCTTTTTTTCGCTTGGCGTTAATGTATTCTCACCTGCCGGCATGACATGCTCTATTGGTGCATTGTAAGCCAATAGTTTTTCTTCCTTTTTACACGACCACAAAGCGCAGGCTACCGCAGCGGTTAAGATTATTTTTTTCATTTTTTTTATTTTAATGATAGTATGTATTTCACCATTTCTGTAGCATCTTCTTTTGTAACTGCCGGATGTGCAGTCATTGGAACTTCACCCCAATTGCCTTTACCGCCTTCCACAATTTTAGTAGCTAAAGTAGCCACATCTTTGTTTGTATATTTTGCAGCTACTTCTTTGTAAGAAGGTCCTACCAATTTTTCATCTATTTTATGACACCCTAAACAATCACTTGCTGCAATTAAATCATATCCTTTTTTAAATTCTGCAGCTGGTTCACCTGTAACCTCTGGTTGTTTTGTAAATGAGGTATCTGCTGGGTTGAAATTGGTTTCTTCTACAGCTTCTTTTTTCTTATCTCCACACGATGTTAATACGGCAGCAAATGCAACTGCTAAAATAATTCTCTTCATAAACTGAACGTTTCTTTATTTAAATTCCTAATACTCTTTTATTAAATGCTTGATCTTTAGCAACGCCTGCAAAATCATCAAAAGCTTTATCGGTAACTCTAATGATGTTGTTTTTGATAAACTCTGCACCTTCTCTTGCTCCATCTTCTTGGTTTTTGTAACAACATTCCCATTCAAGAACTGCCCAACCTGGAAAATCGTAGTGTGCTAATTTACTAAAAACTTTTTTAAAATCGACTTGCCCATCGCCTAAAGAACGAAATCTTCCTGCTCTATCGGTCCAATTTTGAAATCCACCATAAACGCCTTGCTTTCCATTTGGATTGAACTCGGCATCTTTTATATGACAAGCCTTAATTCGTTCATGATAATGGTCGATATAAGTCACATAATCCAAACACTGCAAAATAAAATGTGATGGATCATATAACAAACACGCTCTTGGATGCTGATTTACTTTATCAAGAAACATTTCATAGGAAATACCATCGTGTAAATCTTCGCCAGCATGCACTTCATAACACAAATCAACACCTGATTTATCAAACTCATTCAAAATTGGTGTCCATCGTTTGGCTAATTCGGTGAAGCCTTCTTCAACCAATCCTGCTGGTCGTTGTGGCCATGGATATACTACTTGCCAAAGTAAGGAACCACTAAAAGTGGCGTGTGCTGTAAGTCCTAAATTTTCAGAAGCTTTGGCAGCCCATTTTAATTGTTGAACCGCCCATTCATAACGCGCTTTAGGATTGTTTTTGCATTCTTCAGGCGCAAATCCATCAAACAATAAATCGTATGCTGGATTAACTGCAATTAATTGCCCTTGTAAATGGGTAGAAAGTTCTGTGATTTCTAATCCGTAACTATTAATTTTAGCTTTGTATTCTTGAGCATATACTTTGTCTTCAGCAACGCGTTGTAGATTGAAATACTTTGTATCCCAAGTTGGAATCTGAACACCTTTAAAACCAAGACTTGCAGCCCATTGACAAATATTATCAATCGTATCAAAAGGTGCCTTATCGCCATAAAATTGGGCTAAAAATAATGCTGGACCTTGAATTGTTTTCATGTACTAAATTCGATTATTTTTTTAACTTTTTAAGGAAATCGGCACTTTCTTGTGCATTTACAAGTACGCCTTTATCATTGTATTTTTCTTGTTCGTAAATGAAATATTCCATTCCGAGTTTTTTGGCCTTGCCTAAAATTTCAGGATAATTAATCAATCCTTCACCAAGCGTACACGAAGCAAAAGGTTCAGTTGTATCTTTTAAACGATCTTTAATATGGCATAATTTGAAACGATTTTTGTATTTTGTCATGTATTCAATCGGATCAGCACCTGCGGTTACCACCCAATAAATATCCATTTCAAATGCTACTAAATCGGCATCGGTTCGGTCTAAAAACAATTGTTGCGGAATGACACCTTCCATCGCTTTGAACGAATAATCGTGGTTGTGGTATACAAATTTTACGCCTTCTTTTTTACACACTTCGCCAGCTTTGTTAAATTCATCAGCATATTTTTTATAATCATCTAACGATTTTTGTGGTCCTAACCATGGACATGCCAAATACTTGCCACCAACACTTGCAATTTCTGCAGCTTTTTGTTGCAAATCTTTGGTCCAATTGCAATGAGAACTTATCATTTTCAGTCCTTCACCATCCAAAAATGTTTTAAATTCATTAGGTTTCATGCCCCAAAAAATCCCTTTTTCACCTTCAAAACTCTCAATTTGAGTGAATCCCATTTTACCAATTTGTCGAAGTGTTTCTTGAGGATTGGCATTAATAACATCACGCAAAGTCCATAATTGAATTCCGAAGTCGTTAAAAATCCCATTGGTGATTCCGTTTTGACTCGAACACGCAAATGATGGCAACACCGCTAAAAGTGCTGCAGTCTGACTCGTTTTTACCACAAATTGTCTTCTGTTCATAATCTTATTTATTAGAATTATTTTTTTTATTGGTATATTTTGCGTTCTCTAGTCTTTGATTTTACCTTTCCAGTTATACCAAGACAACTTTAGACAGTTCCTTACAAACTAGCATTACTCCACAAAATTTGAAATTCAATTTATCCGTTCAATCCGACAAACATTTTATCACCTTTTTTATACGGAATATCACCTTCTTGTTTTCCTGGAACTGGTGTATATCTAAACGAGGCTTGCATGCCTTTTTCAGAAGTTAGATAAGCAAATAATACCATCTGATACATCGATAACAATCCTGTATTTTTTGGATCTTTCACTTTATTAAAAACCTCAGCGCGTTTTTCTGCCGAAAGTTTAGTAAAATCGTCACCTGCTATTTCTTTAGCTTTGTCATTTACTAAATTTAGAGCTGCGATAAAATCTTCTTGCTCTTTTTCACTGTAAATATCTTTGAAAACGACACTGATAAATTCGGCCGACTTAACTGCTTTTGCTCCCACAGTATTGGTTTCTGGAATGATAGTATCACTAATTTCCGCTAATAATTTCATCAAATCATCACTCAATACTAAAGAACCAGCATCTTCTCTTTTGCAACTTGTTAGTAGGAAATTCGAACCTATGAAAACCCCACCACTAATGATTGCTATACTTTTTAATAATTCTCTACGATTCATATTACTCTCTTTTTAATGTGTAAAATAGGTTTTATAAGTTTCCTTTTTTCAATTCTTCAACGGCAAAATTAGCTGCTCTAGCGGTTAATGCCATGTAAGTTAAAGACGGATTCACGCAACTAGCAGATGTCATACAAGCACCATCAGTAACAAATACATTCAAACAATCCCATACTTGGTTGTTTCCGTTTAATACAGAAGTTTTTGGATCTCTACCCATACGCGCTGTTCCCATTTCATGAATTCCCATTCCTGGAGCATAATCCGATTCGAAGATGTTTACATTTTTAGCGCCAGCAATTTCTAACATTTCTTTCATGTCTTTTTTCATGTCTTCGCGCATTTTCTTTTCATTTTCTTTTATCTCAACATCCATGTTCAAAACTGGCAATCCCCATTTGTCTTTTTTCTCAGGATCTAAACTGATTCTGTTTTCATGATACGGCAACATTTCTCCGAAAGCCGTCGCACCTATAGTCCATTTTCCTGGTTCACCAAATTGATCTTTCAAATCTTTACCAATACTCATTTCAGCCACTTGACTTTCCCAACCGTTTCGAGAAGCACCACCTTGATATCCAAAACCTCTTAAATAATTTCTTTTGGTAGCCGCATCTAAATTTCGGTATCTCGGAATATAGAATCCATTTGGTCTGAAACCAGAATAGTATGAATCTTCGTGTCCTTCAAAATCACCTGAAGCACCTACTCTAAAATGATGATCCATGGCATTGTGTCCTAATTCGCCACTGCTACTTCCTAAACCATCTTTCCAAACGTCTTTGGCAGAGTTCATTAAGATCCATGTAGAGTTGAATGAAGAAGCACACAAGAACACAATTTTACTTGTGAATACCATTTCTTCTTTAGATTCAGCATCAATAACTGTTACACCTGTTGCTTTTTTAGTTGCTTTATCGTAATTCACTTCTTTTACAATTGAAAAAGGGCGAAGTGTTAAGTTTCCAGTTTTTACGGCAGCAGGTAATGTAGACGATTGTGTAGAAAAATAACCTCCAAATTGACAACCGTTCCAACACATGTTTCTAAACTGACATGGCGTTCTGTCTTTAATAGCTTTAGTCACGTGTGCTACACGACCAATGATTAAAGTACGAGCGTTTTTGTAGTGTTCTTTTATTTTAGATGCAACCGTTTTTTCAACTACGTTCAATTCCATAGGTGGTAAAAACTCGCTATCTGGCAGTTGAGGCAAATTTTCATTAGAACCACTTACGCCAATAAATTTTTCCACATGGCTGTACCATGGTGCAATATCTTTGTAACGAATTGGCCAATCGACAGCAATTCCGTCTTTTAAGTTGGCTTCAAAATCAAGATCACTCCATCGATACGATTGTCTTCCCCACATCAAAGAACGTCCACCAACATGATACCCTCTAAACCAATCAAAACGCTTAGTTTCAGTATACGGATTTTCTTTATCACTTGCCCAATACGACAAATTTCTCTCGTTCAATGGATAATCTCTTTTTAATTTAGGATAATCTTCTACCATCTGTTTTGTAGGACGGTAATGACGGTGAGGATATTCCCAAATAGGTTTGTTTTGTTCTACATAATCTTTGATGTGCTCAATATTATGTCCACGCTCTAAAAGCAATACTTTCAATCCTTTTTCTGTTAATTCTTTTGCTGCCCATCCTCCCGAAATTCCGGAGCCAACAACAATCGCATCGTAATGATTATCTGCCATTTTTATACTTTTTTATAGAGTTATTTTTTATTTTAAATATCACAAATTTGTATCGCCGTTTTCAAGGCTTTAACTTTATCTTCTGAAACCGGAATGAATTCTTGTGCGACATAACCTTTGTATCCAGTTGCTACGATGGCTTTCATAATCGCTGGATAATTTAGCTCTTGAGTAACATCGATTTCATGACGTCCGGGTACGCCTGCGGTATGGTAATGACCAAAATACTGATGATTGGTTTGAATAGTGTGAATGATATCGCCTTCCATGATTTGCATGTGGTAGATATCGTATAACAATTTGAAATTATCGCTTCCCAATGCTTTACACAATTCGATTCCCCAACGGGATGAATCGGCCATGTAATCGGGATGATTGACTTTGCTATTGAACAATTCCATTTGAATAATCACACCGCGTTGTTCGGCCTTTTTCATGATTTGTTTCAAACCTTCAACACAATTTTTCAATCCTTCTGCTTCGCTCATTCCATTACGGTTCCCACTAAAGCAAATTAAATTTTTGTAGCCTGCATCAGCCACAAGATCAATATGTTTTAAATAATTGTTTATTAAAATGGGATGGTTTTTTACATCGTTCCATCCCTCGGTTAAACTGATTAACGCACCAGTGCACATAGAAGAGTCTATTCCGTGTTTTTTTAAGATGGGAAAATCTTTGGGTTCGACTAAATCGATTGCGGAAAAGCCTAATTTTTTAACCACCAAACAAAGTTCTTCTAACGTCAATTGATCGTATGTCCAACGGCAAACCGAATGGTTGATATTGCCTTTTAATTGCCCGAAAGAAGCGAAACTTTCATCCCTTGTGAAATCAAGAATCTTAGGCAAGACCAAACTTCCCAAGGCTAGATTTTTAATGACATCTCTTCTTTTCATTGCAATTATTATTTTACAATTTATGCTTTAACTTTAGCCTTTTCTCTGAAGAATGCGAAGAACATCAAAGCGATTCCTGCTGCAAACAAACATGGGAAAATCCAGATTTTATTCCAATTATGAGTGGCACCCATAACGTTTTGGTCGACAATCATTCCGGCTACATAAAATCCGATGTACATTCCAACACCATAAGTTGCTAAAGTGATTAATCCTTGAGCCGAGGAACGCACGTTCTCACCTGCTTTTTGATCGGTATAAATTTGACCTGTTACAAAGAAGAAATCGTAACAAATTCCGTGAAGGATAATTCCAACATACAACATCCATAAATTATCATCTATATTGCCATAAGCAAACAATAAATAACGTAACACCCAAGCAATCATTCCGATAAGCAACATTTGTTTTACTCCGAAACGAACAAAGAACAATGGCATTAATAACAAGAATAAGGTTTCGGATACTTGTCCTAAAGTCATTTTTGCAGCAGCACTTTCCAAACCTGCTTCATTCAAAAATTGATTGGCTTGACCATAGTAGAACGCTAATGGAATACAAATCAATATAGAAGCCAAAAAGAAAACTAAATAGTTTTTATCACCCAAAACTTTTAAAGCATCAAGCCCAAGAGTTTCGGCTACGCTTACTTTTTTACCTGCCTTTGGTGGCGGTGTATTGGGTAAGAAGAAACAAAAAACACCAAATCCAGCAGAAACTGCGGCCGCTACTAAAAACGTAATATTTAATGATTTTGGTGAGGCTTCCCAAGCCATCCAACCAATGGTCAATCCAGAGGCAATCCAGCCAATGGTTCCCCAAACACGAATGTTAGCAAATTCCTTTTCGGCATCTTTAATTTGATTCAAAGAAATGGAATTGACAAGTGCTAAGGTTGGCATGAACAAAATCATGTAAAACAATAATAAGGTATAAAACGAATCAAAATCGGTTTTAGTAGATAATAAGTAAAGTAAGCCTGCTCCTACTAAATGCAAAAAACCTAATATTTTTTGAGCCGCAAAGAATTTATCTGCAATCATCCCTACAATGAATGGAGCTATAATTGCACCTAAGCATTGCGTTCCATAAGCCAAACCAGTTTGTGCTCCAGATGCCCCAATAGTTCCTTTGGTTAAAAAAGTTCCCATAGTTACAAACCAAATTCCCCAAATGAAGAAGTTGAGAAACATCATCGAAGAAAGCTGAATTCGTGTATTAATTTTCATAGTTAAATTCGTATTTTTATTGATAATTTTTTGTAAGATGCTTAAAAATAGTTTCTTATTTTTTTATTTAATGTATCAAACATACAAATTAATTTCATTTAAGATAAAAAAAAATACCAAAAAAAATGGTTAAAAAAAACAATTGCTTCATTTTCAAGCAATAAAAGAAAAATATTATTTATTTTGTTGTGAACCTTACTTTTTTTATGCAAGTTTGCATTAACAATACTAAAAAATTGATTTTTATGAGTGCAAGAAAATTACGAATGGGAATGATTGGTGGCGGAAAGGATGCTTTTATTGGAGCCATACACCGTCATGCCTTATGGATGGACGGACTTATTGACATCAAGTGCGGTGCCTTGAGTATTGACCCTCAAAATGCCCTTGAATCTGGACGTGATTTACATTTAGATGAAGACCGAATTTATACCGACTATAAAACGATGCTTTCCAAAGAGGCTACCCTTCCTGCTGAACAACGTATCGATTTTGTATCTATTGTAACTCCAAATTTTGCTCATTTTGAACCCGCAATGATGGCATTAGAAAATGGTTTTAATGTAGTCATTGAAAAACCAATCACCTTGACTTTAGAACAAGCAAAACTATTGCATGCTAAAGTTCAAGAAACGGGTTTACGTTTGTGTTTAACCCACACCTACTCTGGTTATCCTATGGTAAAACAAGCCAAAGCCATGTTGAAAAACGGTGATTTAGGTGCTATCCGTAAAGTTTGGGTAGAATATCCACAAGGATGGTTGAGCAAACTATCGGAACGTGAAGGAAATGCCCAAGCAGCATGGCGCACCGACCCAACCAAAAGCGGCAAAAGCGGCAGTATGGGAGATATTGGAACCCATGCAGCTCATTTAGCAGAATACATCACGGGATTACAAATTACCGAACTTTGTGCTGATTTGAGCATTAAAGTGGACGGCAGAATGCTAGATGATGACGGAAATGTATTGTTGCGTTTCAACAATGGAGCCAATGGTGTTTTGATGGCATCACAGGTAGCTGCTGGAGAAGAAAATAGTCTAAAAATAAGAGTTTATGGTGAAAAAGGTGGTATTGAATGGCATCAAATGGAACCTAATACATTGCTATTAAAATGGCTTGATGCTCCTACACAAATCTTAAGAGCAGGTAGTAATTATGGCAATTTAAGTCCGTTTATGACTTCCAATTGCAGAACTCCAGGCGGCCATCCCGAAGGATATTTAGAGGCTTTCGCTAACATTTACCGTAATTTTGCATTGACTTTATTAGCCGATTTAAAGGGTGAAAATCCAACTGAAATTATGTTAGATTTTCCAAATGAAAATGATGGAGTTCGCGGCATGCAATTCATTGAAAATGTGGTAAACTCTTCCAATTCAACTGAAAAATGGTATCCTTTTAAATTATAAATAACTTAACTAACCAACCCCAAAAAAGTCCTTTCAGTGATACACTGTTAGGGCTTTTTTAATTGTAGTAAACTTAAATAGAAATAAAAGGAAATTTTGTCACAAAACCCGACTTATTGACGTAACTTTAGTATGGAAATCCATGCGTTATCAGCCATTATGTCTTAAAATTAGTATTGGAATACAAATTGTCGAAGTTATCGCAAACAGATTAACAACTATTACAAAACAACATACAACAAAAAAATGAACATCAATAAATTTACCATTAAATCGCAAGAAGCATTGCAGCAAGCACAGCAAATTGCACAAAGTTTTGGGCAACAACAGCTCGAAAACGAACACATTTTCAAAGGCATTTTAGAAGTCGATGAAAATGTAACTCCTTTTATTTTGAAAAAACTCAACGTGAATGTGGAGTTGTTCAAAAAAATAGTAGACAGCACCATTCAAAGTTTTCCGAAAGTATCGGGTGGAGACATTATGTTTTCGCGTGATGCTGCAACCACAGTAAACGAAGCCGAAATCATCGCTAAAAAAATGAACGACGAATTTGTATCTATCGAGCATTTAATCTTAGCTATTTTCAAATCAAAAAGTAAAGTTGCACAGATTCTGAAAGATCAAGGTGTTACCGAAAAAGGATTGCAAGCAGCAATTGACGAAATGCGCAAAGGCGAACGCGTCACTTCTGCTTCAGCCGAAGAAACGTATAACTCTTTGAATAAATACGCTAAAAACCTCAACGAATTAGCTAAAAACGGCAAACTCGACCCTGTTATCGGTCGTGATGAGGAAATTCGTAGAGTGTTGCAAATCCTTACCCGTAGAACCAAAAATAACCCGATGTTGGTCGGCGAACCTGGTGTGGGTAAAACAGCTATTGCAGAAGGTTTGGCACACCGAATTGTAGATGGTGATGTACCTGAAAATCTAAAAGACAAGGTAGTATATTCACTCGATATGGGTGCGTTAATTGCTGGTGCTAAATACAAAGGCGAATTTGAAGAACGACTCAAAGCCGTTGTTAAAGAAGTGACTTCTGCGGAAGGCGATATTGTACTTTTTATTGACGAAATTCACACATTAGTTGGTGCCGGTGGTGGCGAAGGCGCTATGGATGCCGCTAACATTTTGAAACCGGCTTTAGCTCGTGGTGAACTTCGTGCTATCGGTGCTACCACTTTAGACGAATACCAAAAATATTTCGAAAAAGACAAAGCCTTAGAAAGACGTTTTCAAAAAGTATTGGTGGATGAACCCGATACCGAAAGTGCCATTTCCATCTTGCGAGGTATTAAAGAAAAATACGAAACCCACCACAAAGTACGCATTAAAGATGATGCTATTATTGCGGCGGTTGAATTATCGCAACGGTATATTACCAATCGTTTTTTACCCGATAAAGCGATTGACTTGATGGACGAAGCAGCTTCTAAATTGCGAATGGAAATCAATTCGAAGCCCGAAGAATTGGATGTTTTGGATCGAAAAATCATGCAATTGGAAATTGAAATTGAAGCCATCAAACGCGAGAACGATGAAACCAAATTGAAAGGTTTGGGAATGGATTTGGCAAATTTAAAAGAAGAACGCAACGAGATTTTTACCAAATGGAAATCTGAAAAAGATGTGGTGGATAATATTCAAAACGTCAAACAAGAAATTGAAGATTTCAAAACCGAAGCCGAACAAGCCGAACGCAATGGCGATTACGGTAAAGTAGCCGAAATTCGATACGGAAAAATAAAAGATGCTCAAACCAAATTGGATGTGTTACAAACACAATTGGCCGAAAACCAAGCTGGAACATCGTTAATTAAGGAAGAAGTGACTCGTGAAGATATTGCTGAAGTAGTAGCCAAATGGACAGGTATTCCGGTGATGAAAATGCTACAAGGCGAACGCGAAAAACTATTGCGTTTGGAACACGAATTACACAACCGTGTGGTAGGTCAAGAAGAAGCTATTGAAGCCGTGAGCGATGCCGTTCGTAGAAGTCGAGCTGGATTACAAGACATGAAAAAACCAATTGGTTCGTTCTTATTTTTGGGAACTACTGGTGTCGGTAAAACCGAATTGGCCAAAGCCTTAGCCGAATATTTATTTGACGATGAAAATGCCATGACGCGTATTGACATGAGTGAGTATCAAGAACGTCATTCTGTAAGCAGATTAGTAGGTGCGCCTCCAGGCTATGTGGGGTATGACGAAGGTGGACAATTGACGGAAGCCGTTCGAAGAAAACCGTATTCTGTAATCTTGTTGGATGAGATTGAAAAAGCACATCCGGATACATTCAATATTTTATTACAAGTATTGGATGAAGGACGATTGACCGATAACAAAGGTCGTGTGGCGGATTTCAAAAATACTATCATTATTATGACTTCCAATATGGGAAGTGCTATTATTCAAGAGAAATTTGAGAACTTGAAAGGTGGTATCGAAGCCGCAACCGAAGCCGCTAAAGTGGAAGTTCTTGGACAATTAAAACAATTGGTTCGACCAGAATTCATCAACAGAATTGACGAAATTGTAATGTTTACACCGTTAACTAGTGCCAACATCAAACAGATTGTTAGTTTGCAACTGAAAAGTGTGACCAAAATGTTAGCACATCAAAACATTACCATGGACGCCACTCCAGAAGCGATTGATTACTTGGCTCAAAAAGGATATGATCCTCAATATGGAGCACGACCCGTGAAACGAGTGATTCAAAGAGAAGTGTTGAACCAGTTGAGTAAAGAGATTTTGGCTGGGAAAGTAACGACAGACAGTATCATTTTACTCGATGCTTTCGACGGACAATTGGTGTTTAGAAATCAAAGTGAAGCCGCAATTGCGAATTAAAATTTACGAATTACTCAATAGATAATTAATAAGGTTGGTTTTAGTGGATTAGACTTAACTGATTATAAAAAAATCGGTTAGGTCTTTTCTTATTTCTGACTTTATTTATTTTTAAGTATATTTGAGAAAATAAATCCATGACAATAGAAAAAGCAACTGTTAACGACCATAGCTTATTAACTGAAATTACCAAAAAGTCGAAAGCCTATTGGAATTATTCAGAGGACTTGCTTTTGGCTTGGGATGAAGCGCTTACTATTACCCAAGACTATCTTAACGTTTACCCAGTATATAAACTTGTAATTGAAGAAAAAACAGTTGGCTACTATTCGTATTTTGAAGAAAAAAACCAAACAATAAAATTAGATAATTTGTTTCTTTTACCACAATACATTGGCAAAGGAATAGGAAGTTATTTGATGACCGATTTTTTAAATCGCATACAAAAACAAAATTTCCAAAGGATTTATCTTGATGCCGAACCCTATGCCGAAGGGTTTTATAAAAAGCACGGATTTAAAACCATAGGATCGTTTGAAACGGCAATTAAGGGCAGGTTCATGCCGGTTATGGAATTACGAATTAGTAATATTTAACTAAAAATAATATTCATTTAATTTAATAAAAACTTTTTATTATTAAAAAAAGCCCTGTTTTCACAGAGCTTTTACATCGTTAAACTGAAAATTATTCAATTTTAATACACCCATTTTTGATGCTAATTTTAGCACCATCTTTTACTTTAACCCAACCGCAAGACGTTTTAATTTCTATTTCAGAAGCGCTGGTTTGCACCGATGTAGAACCTGTTGTTGAACTGGTAAATTCAATTTTTTGAGTGGAACCATTCGAGCGTACTTCCATGGTATAGTTTTGCGAATCGTTGTTGTAATATCGGATTGTGAAAGCACTAGCCATATTAACCACTAGTAGGAATGCGACAGATAAAAGTATTTTTTTAAGTTTCATATCAATTGATTTTTGGTTTATTAAATTAAGAATAAGAGCATATCAAAGTGGTAAAACTACAAAAAAGTTTGAAAACTTATACTTTTAAAATACTTCATCATTTATTTTAAAATATTACCTATAATTGTAGAATATAAAATCTATCACCCATGGAACACTTGCGATTTAACGAAAAACGAGCCAAACTGGCTATCTTATTAATTTGGTTTTCAATGGCTGCCGATATTTTATCTTTTATATCGGGCTATTTACAACACGATTTACTAACGGATGCTGCTAATGGTGTATCAGTAACTCTTGAAAGTGCTCAAGCCAATGATAGCAGAGAAAAATTTATGGGAATTGTGACCTTTTGCGTTTTTATAATATCCGGAATTACCTTTATCCAATGGTTTAGAAGAGCCTATTATAACTTACAAGAGCGCGTTAATTATTTAGAATTTTCTGAGGGTTGGGCAGCCGGTAGTTGGTTTGTTCCTATTGTTTGTTTGTACAAACCTTATCACATGATGTTAGAATTATACCGAAAAACAGATGACTATTTGGATGAGAAAAAGATCAAAATTAATACAGCTTTTTCAACGCGTTTTATTGGAACTTGGTGGGCTTTATGGATTTTAAATAATCTAGTAGGACAATATGTTTTACGTACTTCACTAAGTTCAAAATCAATAGACGAATTAATCAGTTTGACCACGGCAAGTATGATTTCTAATATAATAGGAATACCACTAGCCATTGTAACGGTTAAAGTGATTAGTGATTACGCTAAAGTTGAAAAAGTGCTTTATGATTACAAAGAAGTAGAGGAAGTTGTTATTGATTCAAATAACGAAATCAAATTGCCTGAGGAAACAATTGAAGAAAAAAATTAACAGAATAGTAATACTTGACTAACTAATTTTTCTGTAGCTTTATAGTTCATTAAAAATTTTAGGTATGAAAAGAAATGCAACAGCTGTTTGGAACGGCACAGGAAAAGATGGTAAAGGTCATTTAACGACACAAAGTTCGGTATTAAATCAAACGCAATATTCGTTTGGTTCTCGATTTGAAGATGGCATTGGTACCAATCCAGAAGAATTGATAGCCGCGGCTCATTCGGGATGTTTTACAATGAAATTGGCATTTAATCTTCAAGCTGCAGGTTTTACTCCAGATGAACTAAAAACTACTTGTTCAGTTGTGTTGGAAGATGGTGCAATTACATCTTCAAACTTAGTTTTAGCAGCTCAAATTTTTGGTATTACGGAAGAAAAATTTGCCGAATTGGTAAAAGATGCAGAAGAAAATTGTCCAATATCAAAGGTGTTGAATACCACAATTACAGTATCATATAGTTTGAATGCTTAATTTTATTTCTACTTTTCAAAAAACCACTGCAATTTTGTAGTGGTTTTTTTTATTACTTTTGAAATACTAACCAAAAACCAAACTCATGAAAAACAATGTATTAAAAAATGGACTACTCGGTGGATTAGCTGTCAGTAGTGTAATGCTTGCCTTGACGATGTATATGAAATACCATCCTCAATATGAACCCAGTACTTTTTTGGGTTTTCTGTCCATCATTTTAGCAAATGTGTTTGTTGTATTAGGAATTTTACAACAACGAAGAGCCAATTCAGATAGCATCACTTTAGGAAAAGCTTTTCAAACAGGCTTGCTAATTTCACTAATTACCTCAACGATGTATGTTGTTGTTTGGTTGATCATTTATTATAATTTCTTTCCCGATTTTATGGAACGCTATGGTGACTTAGCAATCAAAAAAGCAAAACCAGAAGACTTGGCTAAAACAACCACAGAAATAAATCAGATGAAAGAATGGTATAAATCGCCAATATTGGTAATTTTATTAACTTTTATGGAAGTTTTTCCAGCTGGAATTGTGGTTTCGTTTATAGCTTCATTAGCATTAAAAAAGAAAAAAATAACTGTAGAATAATTAATAAACTATTTACAATTGCTTGGTAAACGAAATTTTTTCAAGTAATAAACCATAAAAAAAGGTACACATTACTGTGTACCTTTTATAGTTAAAATAGTATATAGCCTATTTCTTAACTTTAGTAAACTCAAAACTTTGTCCGCTAATCATCAACGTAAATCCGTCTTTAGCAGCATTGAATTGAACTACTAATCCAGCTTGATCCATAGTGAATTTTCCATTTCCTTTATCGTCTAAAGGTGCTGAAGGTTGACCAGGAGTATTGATTACTAAACTATCGTCTTCATTAGTGATGTTTATTTTAATCGGAATTTTGGTGCTTGAATAATCACCTACATAAGCATCCAATCCAACTGATTTATCCACACCATTTTTAGCATCAGTCCATTCGTTATTTTCGTCATTAACATCCGGGAAAACATTATCTGGATCTAAGGTAATTGATTCTAATTCTTCTTTAGTATCAACTTTAAAAGTCCATGTTTTATTGCGTTGCCAAATTTCTACAGGTAGCGTTTTTCTGGAAACGGCACCACTTTTCGTTTTAATTTCTAAAACAACTGGCATCACCATTTTGTCGTAATTTTCAATTGTAATTTGTGCTCCATTTTTAGCATCACCTTTAATGTATTTTACTTTAGTGATGCCTTGATCTAAACTCCAATTGTTCACAAACCAACTTCTCCAAAACCATCCCAAATCTTCACCTGAAACATTTTCAATTGTTCTGAAAAAATCATCTGGCATTGGGTGCTTGAATGCCCAACGCTCGGTATAGGTTCTAAATGCTTTATCAAAACGCTCTTTCCCAAGAACATTGTTGCGCAACATATCCAACCCTGAACCTGGTTTAAAGTAAGCCAAGATTCCTAAGTTAGCTTCTTTCAAATTATCTGGAGCTGCCATAATCGGTTCCATTTCTGGATTGGTTAACATTCCAGCAACTTGATGCATGTTTGTTATACGTTGTTTGTATTCTCCGTTGTTAAAATCTTGCGAACTTACTCCGTTAATAAACGTATTAAAACCTTCATCCATCCAAGCAAATAAACGCTCGTTAGAACCTACAATCATTGGGAACCAACCGTGACCAAACTCGTGATCGGTAACACCCCATAATTCTTCTCCTTTTGATTTTAAATCACAAAATACAATTCCAGGATATTCCATTCCACCTTCATTACCAGCTACGTTTGTAGCTGCAGGATAAGGGAATTCGAACCATCTTTTAGAATAATTTTCAATCGATGTTTTGGTATATTCAGTAGCTCTACTCCAAGCAGCTTGACCGTCAGACTCTACAGGATAGGTAGAAATCGCTATCGCTTTTTTACCGCTTGGCAAATTGATACGTGCCGCATCTACAATAAAAGCAGCCGAAGAAGCCCAAGATACATCACGAGCATTCTTGATTTTAAATTTCCATGTTAACGTACTTTTTCCTGTTGGACGAGAAGCCGGATTAGTCACCTCATCAGCCGTACGAATCATAACGGTTTTATCACTATTTTTAGCAGCTGCCCAACGTTTTTGTTGTTCTGCAGTATATACTTCGGTTGGATTTAACAATTCACCCGAACATACTACAATGTGACTCGCTGGAGCAGTAATAGCTACATCAAAATCACCATATTCTAAATAAAACTCACCTGCGCCTAGGTATGGATGTGTATCCCAACCACGAACGTCGTCATAGACACACATTCTTGGATACCATTGTGCAATAGTGAAAATTTTTCCGTTTTTAGTATCTACTACACCCATACGATCTGAACCGTAATCAGGTGAAATAAATGAGAAATCTATTTTTAGTTTAACCGAAGCACCATTAGCCCCTAAAGCTTGAGGTAAATCGACTTGCATTCTGGTATCTGTAATAGTATATGTTGTTTCTTTTTCGACCGACTTTCCACCAACCGTTGAAACCACTTTTACCGATTTGATGGTAAATCCACCATCGAAATCTTGTCCTTTAGCACCGTTTCTACTTCCTTTTAAGGGAATAATAGCATTCCCACGAGAATCTTTTTTGAACAGGTTTTGATCCACATTCATCCATAAAAAACCTAATTTATCAGGACTATTGTTGGTATACGTCAATACTTCAGAACCGGTAATTTCTTTAGTTTGATCGTTTAAAGTAGCTGTTAAAGAATAATCAGCTCTGTTTTGCCAATATTTTGCACCGGGTTGTCCACTCGCAGAACGTGTTTCTGTACCATTTTTAGTGTAAAAATTATTCGCAAAGGTCTCGTTGTAATTGTAGTTTGAAGTTGGTTTTCCATCTTGTGCAAAGGCAGCTGAAAATCCAAAAAACAAAGCACTTAATGAGAAGGCTTTAAAAAGAGTGTTTTTCATAAATTGAATTGATTTAATAATATAGCAAATAAAAGAAAAAAATGCTTCTGAATGACTCAAAAGCATTATATATGTATATCAAATGTATATTTTGTTACGCCGATTTAAAAATTCGATTAATCGGAATGACATTTCCTTGTTTTAAAATGACTCTTTGGTCGGTTAAACCCCAGACCGTGGTTTCTACTACCTTTTTCGATTGATTGTCTTCAAAGTAAATTTTGATTTTGGAATGCTCTAAATTTCCTAAAGAAAGGGCACGATTTAAGTCGGAAAAACGTTGCTTAATTTCTGCAATATCTTGAAGAACTTCTGATTTTGGAAAAGACAATTGGGCTATCTTTTCTTTCTCGATGGATTCAAACTGTGTAGCCATAATAGTAGATTTTAATTATTGATTAGATTTATTGGGTAGAATAAAATTAATAAAATATATTTACCCAACCTATTTTTTTAAACTTATTTTTTTCTTAATTGATGATTGTAACTCTTTCAAATTCAAAATTATCGGCACAAATCAATGCTAAAGGAGCAGAACTTGTTTCATTAAAAACCAACGATTCTAATGAAGAATTTATTTGGGAAGGTAATCCTGACTTTTGGGGAAAGCATTCGCCTGTACTTTTTCCGATAGTAGGGACATTAAAAAACAATTCCTATAATTACAACGATAAAAAGTATCAATTATTACGTCATGGATTTGCTAGAGATGCTGATTTTAAACTAATTAACTCAAATAAAACTGAGGCTACTTTTGCTCTAAAATCTTCAGCAGAAACTAGAAAAATATATCCGTTTGAGTTTGAATTGCAATTGACTTACATGCTTTTAGATCAACAATTATTCATACGTTATTCCGTTATCAATCACGATTGTAAAGCGATTCCATTTTCTATTGGAGCACATCCTGCTTTTGCTTTGCCGAATGATTTTGAACACTATTCGCTAGCATTTAGTGAGCAAGAAACCCTAAAATGTTACACTTTAGAAAATGATTTAGTTTCCGATACTACTTTTGAAATTGAATTAAACCACAAAAAATTACCACTAACCTACTCGACTTTTGCTAATGATGCCTTAATTTTTAAAACATTGTCATCCAAAGAAATTACCCTTTTAGAAAATGATCTTCCGAAATTAAAAGTGGTTTTTGACGATTTTAAAAACTTAGGAATTTGGACTAAAATTGGTGCGCCGTTTATCTGTATCGAACCGTGGTTGGGTTATTCTGACACGATTCACTCTAATGGAAATCTTTTCGATAAAGATGGAATACAAGTTGTAAATGAAAATTGCAGTTTCAATTGCCATTTCTCCATTCAAATTTTATAAATTCACAAAAAATATAGCCTGTGTTAGACATCAATTTTCATCCTTTTCAGAATTTAGAAACCGAAAGACTACTTCTCAGACGTGTTTCTGTTACCGATGTAAACGAAATTTTAGAGCTTCGTGGCAATCCCGAAACGATGAAATTTATTCCGAGGCCTTTAGTAACAACCAAAGAAGAAGCGTTGGAACACATCCAAATGATTGATGATAAAATTGAAGCTAACGTAGGCATCAATTGGGCAATTACACTTAAAGGAAATCCCAAACTTATTGGAGTCATCGGTCATTATAGAATTCAACCCGAAAACCATCGCTGTGAAATTGGATACATGATTTTGCCACAATACAACGGACAAGGTATCGTTACCGAAGCCATCAAAGTAGTTTTAGAATACGGTTTTGACGTGTTAAACATGCACTCCATTGAAGCCGTAATCGACCCTGATAATCATGCGTCGGAGCGGGTTTTACAAAAAAACGGATTTGTAAAAGAAGCCCATATTTTGGAAAACGAATTGTGGAATGGTAAGTTTTGGGACACTATTATTTATTCGCTTTTAAAAAGAAATTTCAAAAGATAAACAACTATATGAACGAATTTGAAAAACAATACCAAGAGCTGCAGGGCTTTTTAAAGTTTGAAGACTTTTCTATTCTGACCAAACGGATTATTGATTTAGCACTCGATACAGAAGAAATACCTCATTATAAAAAAACACTTGATTTTCTGACTTGGCTCGATCAAAATGAAAACAATACCGAAGCTAAGAAAGAAAAATACCAAACAATACTATCTGAATTGTATGCTACGCTAAGCAAAAAACCTACAGCTTCAAAGCAAATTCTGGTTTCGACACAAAATTTAGAGAAAAGTTATGGTACATCCAGCTTTGGATTGGGTCCGATAACCTTGGAATTGCAACAAGGTGAAATTTTGGGCTTGGTTGGTGAAAATGGAAATGGAAAAACCACATTGCTGCGGTGCCTTTGCGGCGAATTATATGCTACAAACGGAACGATAAATTATCATTTTGAAGGTACCAATCAATACGACTTACGAACAAAGTTGGTGTATATTCCGCAACGAACCGACACTTGGTATGGCTCAATGTTTGAAAATTTACAATTTACAGCGGCTAGTTATGGCTACAAACCAGAAGAAAACGAGTTGATTGTTGAATTGACAATTGCACGATTGGGATTGCGAAAATTTAGAAATCACAGTTGGAAAAGTTTGTCATCGGGTTACAAAATGCGTTTTGAACTGGCTCGAATGTTGCTACGTAAACCACAAATTTTATTGATTGACGAGCCTTTAGCAAACTTAGACATTCTAGCGCAACAAACCGTTTTAGAAGATTTTAAAGCCATTGCTAAATCGCCTTTTAGACCCATTGGAATTGTACTGAGCTCACAGCAATTGTATGAAGTTGAAAAAACCTCTGACCAAGTCATTTTCTTAAAACATGGAAAACAAAAAAACCTACATGAAAAAGCAGCTGCTGAAAACGAAATTGTACCCGAAAACAATTTGGTTATCGAATTTGAAAGCGATTGGGCTCAAAGTGAATTAGGAGCTATTTTTGAGAAGAAAAACATGCTTTCGTTGCAATTTAATGGTGGCACTTATATTGTAACTTTTCCAGAAAGCATGTCCGTTTACGACTTTATGCAACTGGCAATCGAACAGAAAATTCCGTTGCAATATTTTAGAAACATCTCCAAATCAACTCGTCGCTTTTTTGTATCTTAAAACGTAAAAATCATGTTCAAAAACATTCAGAAATACTTACTCATCCATCAACCACTTTTGTGGAATTTAAAAATTGTACCCATTAGTATAGTGCTGGTCCTTTTTCACATACTGTTTTTTATAATTGGATATTACAATGGTACCTTAAATTTTCTTGAAACAGAGCGAAATTACAGTAGTGATAATGAAAGTATCACCATCTTTTTTGGCATTTTATCGGCAATAATCATTTTAATTTTATGGTTGGTTTATTATTTTAAAAACAATGCATTCAAATCGTTTTATCCTAAAAAAAATAATTCCTTATTCAAAGAATGGCTATTAATATTAGTAATTTGTTTATTGCTAAGTACTTTTTCAGCTTCTTTCATTTCGGGAAAAAACATAAAAATTAGAAGCTATTTTACCGAATCAGAGCTTAAAAAAAGATGTGAAATCATCAGTCAAGCCTCTATTTTTTATGAAGGTTCATTTCAAGAACCAAAAGAAGTAGAAATAAAAGTAAATGATACTCTAAAAAGTGTTCCGTTGGATTATTTCGTCTTCCAAGGAAAAAAATATGAATTGAATTCGCTGCTCAATAAAAATGTAGAAAGCTTTTCAATTTTTAACTCTAAAGAAGATTCTATTAGAAAAGTTACTGTAAAAACGTGGTTGGTTAATAATGAAAAAAATAAGGTGAAATCGCTGTTTTCAGACTATTTAAAAATCGCAAAAGAGCATCAACTAATAGCAAATGTCGATGAAGAAAAGTGGTTAGCATTGGTATATCATTACCCTAATTTTGTATCAGAATACAAAGTAGCAACCTATGAAAAAGACGATTATAGCAATTATAATTATTCAAACAACAATGAGGTTGCGGTAGCCGCAATACCAGAAAATGAAGAAAAATTCGATACGATAAATCGGTATATAAAATATGTTGGAGAAGAACGAATTGTGTATAATAAATACTTTGTCCCTGCAAGCGCCTTAAATTATAATTACTCTATTATTTCTGAAAGCTATTCCAATCCTTTAGTCAATTATGAGATGCTTTTGGTTATGTTTTATTTTGCTTTAGGATTGTCAATTGCGTTGTTTTCGTTTAGAGTTACATCGGGTAAAAGTTGGCTTATTGCCCTTGTTTCTGTTGGTGTTTTCAATATTGTTTTGGGAATTACGAGTGCCGTTGCCTCTTCCGAATATGTGTATTTAATTGGTGTAGCATCGATGATTACTTTTGTATTTATATACTTCTTATTCGTAATTTATAGGAAGAAAGGAAAAGCCATTTCGGCTATTTTGTTGAATGTTTTACTGTGGAGTTATGGTGCCTTTTTTCCGATATTGTATTTCTTAGCCATGATTATCTGCAAAAGTCTTAGTAACTACTATAATTACAATGGTGGTGTTACTATTAATACTGAAGATGCGAATTACAAAATGTACCGATTATTAGAAGATAACATAGAATACATGCTCTATGTAAATCTAGCTATCATTTTTATAATGATGTTTTTCTTTTCGTATAAAATAAAACAATGGAAAGGCGTAGCTGAAAACTAAAACAAGAAACCCTTTCCGTGTAGAAAGGGTTTTCTTTTATAATTTTGGTAATGTTCTGATGTACAATTCTTCGACCTTTTTTCGTGCCCAAGGTGTTTTTCGTAAAAAAGTAAGGCTCGATTTAACACTCGGATTTTCATTAAAACATTTAATCTTTATCAATTCACCTAAAGTATCAAACCCATAATAATCGACCAATTGTTCAACGATTTTTTGCAATGTAATTCCGTGTAAAGGATCTTTTGAAGTGTTGTTTTCCATACCGCAAATATAAAAAAAAGTCACCATTAAAAATGATGACCTTTTCGTCCGAAATGAATCGGAACTAACCAATAACTCTAAATAATTCTAATACATTAGAATAAAAATTTCACACCTACCATTAAGTCACCCAAAGCTCTATCACTCAAAGTGTTCATAGGCTGCGCATTAAATCCGAATGTAGATGATTTTGTTCCACCATCAGGAGTTGATGTAGTAGAACCAATACTTACTAAATTAAAAGAAGTTTCAACAGTCATCCATTTGTTTACTACATAATCAAAACCTGGAGCAAAATCTAAACTCACGCTTGTTGTTTTAGTTTTTACAGCATCTTTACCAAAAGTCATTGGTAAGGCAGCTTGTCCATAGAAGTACAATCCACCAGAAATATTCCAATATTTTCGTACTAAAGGTTTAACCACAAAAAGATTTCCTGTTGTAGAAGAACCGGTTACTGGAGTATATTTAGAACCAATGTTTCCAACACCCAAACCGATAGTTACATCAGGAGAAACGAAAGTACCTACTATAGGAAGAACCGTTGTAGTAGCTGTTTTATTTCCAGCGGCATCTTTAGATGAACCAAACTGAAGTTGTCCAGAAACCCACCATACTCCTTCTAATCCTTTACTTTCTTTTTTCTCTTGTGCATTTGCAGTTAACCCAAATAAAGCTATCGCTGCAACTAATAAAATTTTTTTCATTTTGTTTTAGTTTTAAAATTATACGACAAATTTATTGTCAAGAATCTACTTAAAAACTGACATATATCATTGTTTGAAATTTTTTTTGACACTAAATAATTTTACTTTTTGTTTCATTATTTTGTTAGTACATTTGCCTCAGAATGATAAAAACGGCCAACATACTTAATAAAAGAGCACGGTTTGATTATGAAATAATTGAAACCTTCACGGCAGGTATTGTGTTAACTGGAACAGAAATTAAATCCATCCGACTCGGGAAAGCGCAAATAGCCGAAAGTTTTTGTGAATTTAATAATGGTGAGTTATTTGCCATCAATACCTATGTTGAAGAATATGCTTTCGGAAATCAATTCAATCACAAATCGAGAAGCGAACGCAAATTGCTTTTAAACAGACGCGAATTAAAATCGCTTGCCCGAAGTGTGGAAACTAAAGGGTTGACCATCATTCCACTTCGATTGTTTACCAATGAAAAAGGCTTAGCCAAACTCGAAATTGGATTGGCACGCGGTAAAAAAACTTTTGACAAACGCGAAACTTTAAAAGAAAACGATACCAAACGTGATTTGGATAGGATAAAAAAATCGTTTTAATTTTTTCCTATATGAAAGATCTTTTAAAAAATGCGAGGGAAAATAAGAATATTAGAACGCGTGAACTCGCCGAAATTACTAATATCGATCAAGCACTAATCAGCAAATTTGAAAACGGTCAACGCATTCCAACCGAAAAACAGATTAAAACATTAGCTGCTTTTCTTGAAATTGATCTCGATACTATTTTAGTCGCATGGTACAAACAAAAACTTCTAAATCGGGTAGATTTTAACACCCAATCGATACAAGCTATTACCGAAATTCTAAAAGAAAAAGGTATCGAATTGAAAAACAACGATAAAGAAATTCAAATGGCCGCCATCTTATCGGAAATAGACAATTTAAAAAACAAACTAAGTAATTTGTAATACCATAAAAAAACCCATCTAAATGAGATGGGCTTTGTTTTTATTTGAATCCGACGATTTGCTCTTCTGCGGCAATCACATCGTCTACATACTTCTTAAACTCTGGATAATCGGCAACCGAAATTTTGTCCCAATTCAAGGTAACCTTACGCGTTACTTTGAGTGAGTTTGGCTTCACCAATTCAAAAGAAATTTGATATTTATGACCTTTAAAAGTAAACGATTTACTTTCAGGTAATTCGGTAAATTTCTTATCGGCAGCCACATTCAAAATTACTTCTGAATCGTATTCATTAGTCGTTTCATAACTAAAATAATCAATATCGTATTTTCGAGTTTCTAAAGCAATGATATCTCTTGTATATACATTATCTAATAATGGAACATCGGTGATTTTTAGGTTTCCAACGGTTTGTATGCGTTCTGAAATGGTGAACTGCGTTTCAAACGTAATGTCTTTATCGTACATCTCATTTTTAATGATTTTAGACGATTGCAACGAAACTACTTTTTTCAATTTTGCATTGTAATCTTCTTCTATCTTTTTCTTGCGAACGTCTTCTGTAGTGGCGTCTGAGAACAATTCATTGTAATACGATTTGTTGGCTCCTTCAACCGTAAAGGTATTGACAAAGTTTTTTGATTTTTCATCAATAGTCACCACTGTAGACGATTTTGAAATATTTCTTAAGGCATTATCAAATGGAATTGCGATGATTTTAGATTTTTCATTTTCAGCTTTATCAAACGATATTACCAAAGCATTGGCATGATACAAGCTGCTCGGAAGCGCTTTAAACGGCAAATATTTATCGGTTAATTCTAAGAAATATTCTTTGTTGTCGATACTCACTTTTACAATACAATGATTGAAATCGTTAGACGGCAACAACATCGAAGTAAATCCGTTGTCGTTGGTAGTTACTAAAACCAAGTTAGCTTTCAATCCTGCCAATTGTGACAAGGCAACAAACAAGGTAGAAACGTCTTTACAATCTCCTAATTTAGTCGTAATGGTTTTGGATGGTTTTTGCGGAACATACCCACTTTGTCTGAAATCTAACGAACTGTATTTGATGTTATTTTCAATATACGAGTAGATTTTTTTGGCAATTTCTTCTTGCGGAATTCCAGCTACACCTTTAGGAAAAATTTCGGCAAAAGTGTTTTTAGTGATTTTATCTAATTTCAAATTTTTCTTCACTAAATCTGAATACCAATTAGAAATTTCTTTCCATGTTTTAATCGTACTCACGCGAATAGTGTTAGTAAGATCACTAAAATTAGGTGCATAAGCCTCATTCAAAGCCATCGCAGGAACGTTAGATCTTTTCCAAATCATACACGTTTTATTGTTGACTTTTTTGGTCGTTGCCGGAACCGTTCCGTTGATAAAATCGGAAATATACTCAGTTCCCGGAGGATAAATAAATCCGAAAATTGCTTCAACTGCTGGGTAATAACTATTGAAATAACACGATAAATCAAAATCTTTATAGAATCTACCATACGAGTTTTCATAGCGCTCGTATTGTATGTAGATCACATCGCCAATTTTCAAATCGGTGAATACTAACGTACCATCGCCTTCTTCTGCTGGAACAATTGTTCCGTCTTGCTTTACAATTTCCGATTTTAAAACGGTATTGCTATACGATTGAATGTTGTATTCTTTCATTTCTTCAATTCCTTTTTCGGAAGTGATTTCATATAAATAGGTCACTTTAGATTTTCTTCCGCCTTCTGGTAAGATATTTACGATGTATTCATCCAACAAAGTAGTTACCCCAAAATCGCCTTTTAAGGTGGAATTGCGTCTTTGTTTGATTACTTTATAAATGTCTTTCGTTGCCACTTCTTCAATTTCATCAGGTGTTTTAGTAATGTCATACAATTGCTTGCGCAACGAACTGTTTCCTGAATTGTGCAATAGCGATTCTCTGAAATATTTTTCAGCTTCTTTGATGTTGTTTAAATTGTTGTAAATAGTTCCTTTTTTCTGTAAAAGTGTGAACGAATAAGGGAAATTAGCCAACGCTTTATCTACTTCTACTAAAGCATCATTGTACTTTTTATCATCCACTAAAAGATCAATGTAATCAGATCTTAAATCGTTAGAATAAGTATATTTGTTGCTCACATCGTGCAACATCTTCTCTACATCCTCTTTTCTATTAGCGTCTTTATAGTATCTTTTTAGCTGATTTAAAGCCGTGAAATTTTCTTTTTTGGCAACCAAATTTTCAAGCATCGTAATGGCTTTGGATTTGTCGTTTTTCAATTGTTCATAAATACCCGAAAATGTAGTAATATAGAACTCATTATTATTGGATTTCGAAAACAAAAGATCTACTTTTTCAAGCATCAAATTCACGTCCGATTTTCTAGAGGCAAGAATAAAGTCGAACAACGTAGTAATCATATCCGATTTTATGATGACTGTTTTCTCACGAAACTTTTCTAACTCAACAATATTAGTACTGGTAAGCCATTCTTGATCTTGAATTTTATTTAAAATATTGTAATAATAATTTTCATCGTTGACTTCCATATTTTTCGAAATCTCTTCTACTTTTTGAGTTTCCTTTTTGTTCGAATAATTAGTCATTAGCATAACTTGAATCAACGATGACTTAGGATATTTTTTTATCAATTCCTCAATCACATCATTTGCTTCGTCGTTTTTACTGTTGTTAGAATACGAATTAAACAACAAAATTTTGTACAATACATTATCCGGATTTTTGGCAATCATATCTTTGAAATAATTTTCAAAATCAGGATTGATTTCAATCGGATTCAATTGTTCAAGCGTCGATTTGTTGTAGGGTTTATAAGTATTTGCATAAGTCAAATCAGAAAAAACCATTCCAGCTTCGTCTGTTAAGGAAACAAAAAAGTTATCATTGTTAGATTGTGTGGAAAGTTTTACCAACAATCGATTGGTTCCTTTTGCCAATTTGAATTTGACGCGATACGCATTCAAATCGGTATGTTCTGCCATATTATTTACATAAATTTCAACATCGTTTACAAAGATTTTGATGGAAGAGCTCGTCCCAAAATTCACCACAACATCTTTATCCGAAGGTGAATCAATAAACACTTGCGAATAGATAATTCCGTCACCATACTCCGATTCATTGCTGTAAAAATGATACCCTTCTGCTTGTTTATCTACCGGAATATACCAGCCGATTTTACCGTTGCTATTCGCATCAAAAAGTTTGTCGTTTTTGGCATAAATTTCTGGTTCGTATTCAGTTTCTAAACCACTATCGTTTAAATTTTCAAAGACACCACAATACTGCCAATCTTGGATAGCATTCAATTTCTTTATGTTAGCTGCAAATCCAGCTTCATCTTTTCTTCTACGGTCGCAAATGGCTTTGAAATAAAGTACTAATGGGTCTTTTCCAAAAACTTCGGAAGCGGCTAAAAGGTCTATTTTTTTATACGTAAAATCATTATACCCACTAGAACTAGCATTGTCCATTATGTAAGGTTTGTACCAAACTGGGTACAAATATTCTTTTTGTTTACAGGCTTTGATAAACTTTACAACATACTCGTCGTCAAAAGCCAAACGTCCCGATTCATATTCCAACATAGCATCTAATAAAAGGTAGTCGACGTTGGTTTCTTCTTTGGCTTTCAAATCTTTATCAAAAAGTTTTCGGGCTTCTTCACGCTTATTGGCTAACAATAAATCCCAAACTTTTTTCTCACTAGTTTGTGCAAAAGCAACATTCACAAACAGTACGCAAATGGCAATGATTTTTTTCATTAATCTATAGGGTTTGATTTTTTAGAACGACAATATACTAATTCTATTCGAATTCAATATATTAATTCTTATTTTCTAATAAGGGTACAAATTTGAAATCGCCAAATTCATGTTTTTCAAATTGTGTTTCGTTTTTGCGAATGAGCATTGTCATGATTTGATCTTTTTCACCAACTGGAATGACTAACCTGCCACCAATCTTTAATTGTGCCATCAAAGGTTGCGGAATGATTGGTGCACCTGCCGTAACGATAATACTATCAAATGGAGCATGATTGGGCAAGCCTTTATAACCGTCACCAAAAGATAAATGTTTAGGACGGATTCCTAATTTTGGTAACAACAACGAAGTAATTTTAAACAATTCGTTTTGGCGTTCTACAGAATACACTTTGGCGCCCAAATGACACAAAACAGCCGTTTGATAACCGCTTCCTGTTCCGATTTCAAGTATTTTATGGTCTTTTTTTACTTCCAATAACTGGCTTTGAAAGGCAACGGTGTAGGGCTGTGAAATGGTTTGGCCCGCCGCAATAGGAAAAGCTTTGTCTTGATACGCAAAATCTTCAAAACTAGAATTGAGAAACAAATGACGCGGAATCTTTTTAATAGCTTCCAACACATTTTTATCCGTTATTCCTTTTTCTTCCAGCAATTTAGCCAGTTGATTTCGAAGTCCTTGGTGCTTATTCGTATCTTTCAATTTGGGTGGTAATTTGTTGGTGTAAAAATAGACGTAAAAAAACCAAAAAACAAATTCCAATTTCCAAAAAAAACTTGAAAGCGATACCTTAAAACTTGGAACAAATATCTTATTTTTGTTGAAAATACTTTTTTTATGCTTAAAGTTGGCGTTTTAGGTGCCGGTCACCTCGGAAAAATACACTTACGGTTGTTACAACAATCTGAAAAATATGAATTGGTTGGTTTTTATGATGAAAATCAAGAAAATGGCGCCAAAATTGCGGCCGAATTTGGATACAAACAATTCGATACTATTGCCAAATTGATTCATGCGGTAGATGTTATCGATATTGTAACACCTACCCTTTCGCACTACAAATGCGCTAAGGTTTCGATTAAAAGTGGCAAGCATGTTTTTATTGAAAAACCCATTGCAACCACAGTTGAAGAAGCCGAAGAAATCATTGCTCTAGCCAAAGAATACAATGTTAAAGGACAAGTTGGACACGTAGAGCGTTTCAACCCAGCATTCATCGCCGTAAAAAACATGATTGAAAATCCGATGTTTATTGAAACGCATCGTTTGGCCGAATTCAATCCGCGTGGCACTGATGTTCCGGTTGTTTTAGACTTGATGATTCACGATATTGATGCTATTTTGAGTGTGGTTAAATCGAAAGTAAAAGCGGTTCATGCCAGTGGCGTTTCGGTTTTGAGTCAGTCACCTGATATTGCCAATGCTCGCATTGAATTTGAAAACGGCTGTGTGGCTAATATTACTTCGAGTAGAATTTCGATGAAAAACATGCGCAAGTCGCGTTTCTTTCAGAAAGACGCTTACATTTCGGTAGATTATTTGGATAAAATTTGTGAAGTCGTAAAAATGAAAGAAGCACCCGAAGTTCCAGGTGATTTTGATATGATTTTACAAAATGCAGAAGGCGAGAAAAAGCAAATCTATTTTGCTAATCCTGACGTGGCTCCCAACAATGCTATTTTAGATGAATTGGAAACTTTTGCTGATGCAATTAACAACAATACCACTCCTATTGTGACTTTAGAAGACGGCACGGAAGCCTTGCGTGTGGCGTATATGATTATTGATTCGATGGAAAGCTTGTAAAATGACTAGAAAAGATTTCATACTAAATTCGATTTATAAAAGTACCAGAATAACCAAAATAATTCTGTATTTTTCTGTTGTAATTTATTTGATTTACTTTTTAAAAAATTCTTTATTTGATGAAAATAGTACTGAACGACAAGTTTCTGTCTTAGGATTATTGGTTTTTGGATTTTTGTGTTTAGCATGGTTTGTTAAATATTTTTTACATACCGTTTGGAATAATTTTCCAATAAAAACACAAAACCTACTTAATGCTTTTTTCAAAATTTTAGAATACTTGAGTATTATTTTTCTCATTTATTATGCCTATCAAAACTGGAATAATAATAAATTAATGGTTCTTCTGTTTGGAGCCATATTTCTTTTTTCCTATACTAAAAACATATTAAAACAAACTAAACAAACCTAATGAAAACAATAGCTGTAATTGGTGCAGGAACGATGGGCAACGGAATTGCTCACACCTTTGCTCAAAGCGGTTTTACCGTAAAATTAATTGATATTTCTGAAAAATCTCTAGAAAAAGGAATGGCAACCATAGCTTCCAACCTTGATAGAATGGTAGCCAAAGGAACGATTTCTGAAGAAGACAAACACAAAACCATCGGAAACATTATCACTTACACCGACATCAAAGATGGCGTAGTGGGAACCGATTTAGTGGTAGAAGCAGCCACTGAAAATGTGACACTTAAATTAAACATTTTCAAACAATTAAGTGAAGTATGCGACCATAATGTGATTTTAGCCACCAATACTTCTTCTATTTCTATAACCCAAATTGCTGCACAAGTAGTGCATCCAGAACGTGTTATCGGAATGCACTTTATGAACCCAGTGCCAATTATGAAATTGGTAGAAATCATTCGCGGATACAACACTTCAGACGACGTGACGAAAATCATCATGGATTTATCCGTCAAGTTAGGAAAAACACCAACAGAAGTTAATGATTATCCCGGATTTGTAGCCAATAGAATCTTAATGCCGATGATCAACGAATCGATTGAAACGTTATACAATGGCGTGGCTGGTGTTACAGAAATTGATACGGTTATGAAACTCGGAATGGCGCACCCAATGGGACCCTTACAATTGGCAGATTTCATCGGTTTGGATGTTTGTCTTTCGATCTTAAACGTAATGTACGACGGATTTAAAAACCCTAAATATGCGCCTTGCCCTTTACTGGTAAATATGGTCATGGCTGGAAAACTCGGCGTAAAATCGGGTGAAGGTTTTTATGATTATTCGGAAAGCAAAAAAGCAGAAAAAGTTTCTAAACAGTTTAAATAAAATTAACCGCAAGGTTCGCAAAGATGGCGCAAAGCACGCTAAACCTTGCGAACCTTGTGTAAAACTTAGCGCACTTTGCGGTTAAATCATGAGCAAAATAATCCCTTTCAAAGCCGTTCGTCCAACGCCCGATAAAGTAGCTTTGGTTACTTGCAGAAACTACGACGATTACTCGCCGGCAGAACTCGCTGCATGGTTGAATTTCAATCCGTATTCGTTTTTGCACGTGATTAATCCGGCTTACGTGCATTCGCAAAAAATCACATTAGACAAACGTTTTAAAGGTGTAGCGCACAAATATCAAGATTTTAAAAACGATGGCATTTTTGTAGCTGATGAAAACGCTTCGTTTTTTGTGTATGAAATTCAAACCAAAACGCAGTTGTTTACCGGAATAGTAGCTGGAACTTCTATTGCCGATTACAAGAATAACATCATCAAAAAACACGAAGATACGTTGCAATATCGTGTCGAATTATTCAAAGATTATTTGCATCAAACCGAATTCAATACCGAGCCTGTTTTAATTACTTATCCCGACAAAACAGCCATTAATAATTGGATTTCGGAAAAGAAAAAAGAACAACCCATTTATCATTTTTCGACCACCAATAAAGAAAAACATACGCTTTGGAAAGTAGATAATGTCAACGAAATTCGATGGTTGGAAGAACAATTTGAAAACATTCCCGAATTGTATATTGCTGATGGGCACCATCGTTCGGCGTCTGCAGAGCTTTTGTACGACCAAAATCAACATTTAGGCAACGAACACTTAAAGTATTTTATGAGTTTTTTGATCGCAGAAAGTAATGTAAAAATTTATGAATTCAACCGAATCATCCGCGATTTGAACGGGCATTCCAAAGATGCTTTTTTAGAGCTATTGTCGGAACATTTTATCATCAAATCAAAAGAACAAGAATTGTGGAAACCGCAAGGCAAGTTTGAATTTGGCATGTATTTAGACGGAAATTTTTATGCCCTTTTTTATAAATTAGGCTCGAGCGATAGCGAACTGAAGCAAAATAATAATCCATCGCTCTTAGAAAATCTTGATGCTCAAATTTTATACGATAAAGTACTGCAGCCTATTTTGGGAATTGAAGATTTACGCAATGACGAACGCATCGAATACATTCCTGGAAAGCAATCCATTTTAACGATTAAAGAATTGGTAGACGAAGGCGAATTTGAAATTGGATTCATGCTTTTTCCATCTGATATTTCAGAAATAAAAGCCTTGGCAGACAACCATTTGATTATGCCTCCTAAAAGTACGTATATAGAACCAAAGTTTCGAAGTGGATTAATGGTATATGAATTATAAGTTTTAGAAAATAGACGAAAGAAAATAGACACCCATTTATAATGTCAATAAAAGAAAATTTACTTCAAATAAAATCACAACTTCCCAAGTCTGTGACTTTGGTAGCGGTTTCCAAAACCAAACCAGTTTCCGATTTAATGGAAGCATACCACGCTGGACAACGCATTTTTGGAGAAAACAAAATCCAAGAAATGACCGAAAAATGGGAACAAATGCCCAAAGACATTCAGTGGCACATGATCGGTCATGTTCAATCCAACAAAGTGAAATACATGATTCCGTATGTGAAATTAATTCATGGCGTAGACAGTTTGAAATTATTGAAAGAAATCAACCGATTGGCAGTGAAATGGCGCAAAAAAGTAGATTGCTTATTGCAAATTCACATTGCCGAAGAAGACACCAAATTTGGATTGGATGAAAAGGAATTACAAGAATTACTAGCTTCTGAAGAGTTCAAAACTTTTGAAAATATTCGTGTGGTAGGTTTGATGGGAATGGCTACATTTACCGATAATGAAGCGCAAATAAAACGTGAATTTCAACATTTGAAAACTATTTTTGATCACCACAACCAACTTGAAACTCCAAACTTGAAACTTGAAACCCTATCCATGGGTATGTCTGGCGACTACCAAGTTGCCATTGCATGTGGCAGTACGATGGTTCGGATTGGAAGTAGTATCTTTGGAACACGATAATAGAACATAGAAACTAGAGCAAAGACTTTCACTAATCACTAACGACTAATTACTAATCACTCAATTGTACGCAATACTTGACATAGAAACCACTGGTGGTCAATTTAATGAAGAAGGAATTACAGAAATCGCCATCTATAAATTTGATGGTCATGAAGTAATCGATCAATTCATTAGCCTGGTCAATCCCGAAAAGCCAATTCAGCCGTTTGTGGTGAAATTGACTGGAATCAACAATGCCATGTTGCGAAGTGCTCCCAAGTTTTATGAAGTTGCCAAACGCATCATCGAAATTACCGAAGGTTGCATTTTGGTAGCACACAACACGTCATTTGATTATCGCATTTTAAGAACGGAATTCAATCGTTTGGGGTATGATTTTGTAAAACCGACGTTGTGTACCGTTGAATTATCTCAAAAATTAATTCCGGGACAAGCTTCTTACAGTTTAGGAAAATTAGTTCGTGCCCTCGGAATTCCAATGGCAGACCGGCATCGTGCGAGCGGTGACGCCATGGCAACAGTAAAGTTGTTCAAAATGTTATTGGCCAAAGACACCGAAAAAGAAATTCTCATCAGTTCCATTAAAGCCGAAATCAAAAGCGGATTAACCCCGAAATTACTAGATATCGTTGAAAGTCTTCCGAGTAGAACAGGCATTTATTATATGCACAACGAAAAAGGCGATTTGATTTATATTGGCAAAAGCAAGAACATCAAAAAGCGTGTCAACCAGCATTTTACAGGAAGTGCTAATAAAAGTAAGAAGATTCAGGTTGAAGTTTTTGCCGTGACTTATGAAGAAACCGGTAGTGAATTGGTGGCTTTGTTGAAAGAAAGTGAAGAAATCAAAATCAACAAACCCATTTACAATCGAGCACAACGTAAAAGCATTTTTCAATGGGCGTTATATGACGTTGTAGATGAAAACGGCTACCTCAATTTGAGATTGGAAAAAGCCGACGGCAGAAAAAAAGAAATCACGTCCTACACGTCCCTGCAAGAAGGAAAAAATGCCTTGTACCGAATTACTGAAAAACACAATTTGTGTCAAAAATTAAACGGTTTATATGAAACACAAAACGGCTGTTTTCAACACAAAATAAAAGAATGCAACGGCGCGTGTTTGGGCAAAGAAACACCCGAAACATATAACCAACGTGTTGAAGAATTTATTAACGAAATGGCGTTCAATAACAACAATTTAGTGATTGTTGATCGAGGCAGAACCCTGAACGAACGCAGCGCTATTTTAATCGAAAACGGCATTTACAAAGGCTATTGTTTTTACGATTTGAATTACCAAATAAACAATATTGAAGTGTTGAAAAACATTCTTATTCCGATGCAAAATAACCGTGATACGCGTCAAATAATTCAGAATTATTTGAAAAAAAACAAAGTCATGAAAGTATTAAAATTTTAATTTTTTTAGCAGCTATTCCCGCTATCCGTTGCAATCTTTTATTGCCAAAAGTTTTTAAAAAATGGGGCTGATTTCCAAGCAATAAAAGGATTTTCACTGCTATCGGGGCTAGGATAATCGCTTCAAAATTAACGTTCGGTATTCAAAATTGAAGGTTGAACAAATGAACAAAGAATTTTGAAAGAAAAAAAATGAACTACCTCATCACCATCATCGGACCAACAGCCATAGGAAAAACTTCCTTAAGCATTGCCTTGGCACAACATTTTGGATGTGATATTATTTCGTGCGACAGCCGTCAATTTTATAAAGAAATGAAAATTGGTACGGCCGTTCCTACTGATGATGAATTGGCTGGAGCACCTCATCATTTTATTCAAAACAAATCAATTTTCGAATCGTATTCTGTGGGTGATTTTGAAAAAGAAGCTGTAACCCAACTTGACCAATTGTTCTTAAAAAACAACATCCAAATCATGGTCGGCGGTTCGGGTTTGTATGTTGATGCGGTTTTGAAAGGCTTTGATGATTTCCCAGATATGGATTCGAGTGTTCGAGAACAAATTAATACCGATTTTGATACAGAAGGCATCGTCTATTTACAACAAAAGTTGCAAGAATTAGATCCTGATTACTACATTAAATTACAAAGTGAAAACCCACAAACACTGCTCAATCCACAACGCATGAAACGCTTTGTAGAAGTGTGTATCGGTACTGAAAAACCCTATTCTTCGTTCTTGAAACAGAAGAAAAACAATCGAAATTTTACCCCAATTGTTATTGGTTTAGAAGCCGAAAGGGCAATCATGTACGACCGAATCAACCAACGTGTTGACTTGATGATTCAAGAAGGCTTATTGGCAGAAGTTGAAAAATTATATCCAAATAAAGAATTAAACGCCCTACAAACCGTTGGCTATCGCGAACTGTTCGACTACTTTGATGGAAAAGCTTCATTAGAATTGGCCATTGAAGAAATCAAAAAAAACACACGCCGATTTGCCAAACGTCAATTGACCTGGTTTAAACGTACTGAAAATGCAATTTGGTTTGATTATTTGATAAACAAGGAAGTTATTATAGAGGCTATCCAAAAAATAATTCATAATACTTAATTATTTATATGCCTATTTCACCAAATTTCACGTCTATTTTAACCAAAGAATGGGACATTAATTTTTTGCAATGCTACCCAAATGGCTATTTAAAATATACCGAATTGTGCAATCTTTTGCAATTAACCGCAGCAGCCCATTCGGAAATTGGCGGCATTAGTTTTAGTGATATGCAAGAGTTTAATCAGGCCTGGGTGTTGAGTAAGATGCGCGTTGAAATTAAGCGTTTACCCAAGTGGAAAGATAAAATCACGATTAAAACTTGGATTAATACGCTCGAAAATTCGCGTTCCAACCGTTGTTTAGAGGTGTATTTGGGTGATGAAAAATTGGTTGGTTGTGAAACATTTTGGGCTGTTTTCAATACCGAGAAAAGACGACCAGAAGCCTTGGCGTTACCCCACGAACATTTTGAGAAATACCCTAGTATGACCGCAACGGAAAAGACATTTTCTAAAATTGACATTCAACAAAAACTGGAATTGGTTGCAGAACGTGTCGTGCAATTGTCGGATCTGGACATTGTGAATCATGCCAACAACGTAAAATACTTAGAATGGTGTTTGGATTTAGTAGATTCAGAAATAATATTATCTCAAAAAATCAAAGCGTTTGACATGAATTTTATGAAAGAACTTTCGGAAAAAGAGTGTATTCAAATTTCAAAAAACGAATCCTTGTTTACTATATCGAAAGATGGAAAAGTTTGTTTTGCCTTGGAATTGGAGGTATAGTTAAAATACAGATTTCACAGATTATCACAAATTATTTTATTTGCTTTCACGAAGACTTTTTTTGAATTTGTGATACAAATATCTTAGTATTCATAGTACCCTAGCCCAGATTGTAGAGGAAATCCTTTATAAATCCGTCAGGTTTATAAAGATTGGAACGGAAAGCTGGAAAGAGCTTCTCATAAAAAAAGCCCCAATTTCTTGGAGCTTTCTGTTTATTTTTTAACAACTAATCTAAATCCTTCACCATGAATGTTTAGAATTTCTACACCTGGATCGTCTTTAAGGTATTTTCTTAATTTGGCGATATACACATCCATACTTCTGGAAGTAAAGTAGTTATCGTCTCTCCAAATTTTAGTTAACGCTAATTCTCTTGGCATCAAATCTTCTACATACAGCGCTAGCATTTTTAGCAATTCGTTTTCTTTAGGTGATAACTTAATTGGTTCGTTACCAGGAAACGTTAGAAAACGCAATTTAGAATTTAGGTGGAATTTACCGATTTGGAATTCAAATTGTACGTTTTCGGCTTTGGTTTCAGAGGATTTGCGTTGCATGATGGCTTTGATTTTCATCAATAATACTTCTGAATCAAACGGTTTATTTAGGTAATCATCGGCACCCACTTTGTATCCTTTTAGAACGTCTTCTTTCATGGTTTTGGCCGTTAAGAATACGATAGGTACTTCTTTATTTTTTTCACGGATTTCTTTGGCTAATGTGTACCCATCTTTATAGGGCATCATGACATCCAGAATACATAAATCGTAAGTGTCTTTTTTGAATTTCTCAAAACCTTCCATACCATTCTTTGCTAGAACGACTTCAAAGTCATTTAGCATCAAATAATCTTTGAGAATGGCACCAAAGTTTTGGTCATCTTCGACTAATAATATTTTTTTGTTTTCCATAATTTTGTTTAATTTATCAATGGGACTTTTATAATAAACGTACTTCCTTTTCCTTTTTCACTTTCTACAAAAACTTGACCATTATGATCTTCTACAATTCGTTTGACGTATGCTAAGCCCAATCCGTGGCCTTTAACGTTGTGCAAATCTCCAGTGTGTTCGCGGTAGAATTTTTCAAAAATTCGCTTTTGAGCGACTTTGGTCATTCCAGCGCCATGATCTTTGACTTTGATGAGAATAAAATCTTTAATATTCTCGGTATATATATCTATAACGGGTGCCTCTGGCGAATATTTTATAGCATTATCTAAAATATTAACAATTACATTAGTAAAATGTACGTCATTTAGTAGTACTATGGTTCTATTGGCTTCAAAATGAGTGGTTATCGTTCCTTGTCTATCTTCAATAATTAAATGTACGTGGTCAATTGCTTCTTCAATAATATCTTGCACATTGTGCGATTCTTTAGAAATATCGAGTTCCTTTTTTTCTAATTTAGAGATACGAAGCACATTTTCTACTTGCGCATGCATTCGTTTGTTTTCGTCACGAATCATTTGCAGGTAGCGAAAAATCTTTTCCTTATCTTCTATCACTTTTGGGTTCTTTATGGCGTCTAGAGCTAGATTAATGGTTGCAATAGGCGTTTTGAACTCGTGTGTCATGTTGTTGATAAAATCGGTCTTAATTTCAGAAATTTGACGTTGCTTTATCAATTGGTGTAAGGCATTAGCGTAGGCGATGATGATTACTAAAGTAAAAATTATCGATAACAAGGTTATGGCCAAAATTTCTGAGAACAAAAACTTCTTCTTTTGTGGAAACGAAATCAATAAAGAATATTTATTATTTCCGTCATTGTCTATAAAAATCGGAATCGAATACGTTGCATCTTTATCGTAAGCAAAATGCTCTGATTTTATTTTAGTTGCCAATCCATTGCTATACACATTGAACTCAAATGGTGTTTTAACGCCATATTCATTCAATTCGTTTTGAAGAATTTTTAACAATACTTCTTTGGAAACTCGGTCTTGAATTGGAAAATTAGCGGCTATATCTTTATAAAAGATATCAAACTGGGCATTTTCTAAAATTTCAAGTGGTCCTGATTTTTCAATGGTAACATCGGGTACTACTTTATTTTGAATACCCGTATTGTCGAATGAATTGTTGTTAAAAATCATTGTTTTGCGCTTAGCGGCATAATTTTTAACCTTTAAGCTGTCTGCATTTTTATCAAAGAGCGTAGAAAACAAATCATAATCTTCGGCCATTATGCTATTGGAATAGATAATGGTTTCGTTTGTTTTTTTATTGCGTTGGTAATACTTATATTCCAGCAAATCTTGGGTTTGAGGTGCTTTTCCAGTACTATCTTTTAGCTTTTTATACTTATTGTAAAACGTATATTTTTCTTGTTCTTGCAACTTCTTAGATACGTTACCTAAAACTTGCTTGATGTGAAACTTGAATTGCTCTTCGCTTTTTTCTAATGAAGTATTAAACCAATAAACTTGGACAAAAATAATCCCTAATAAAGAGATGCTCATCAACAATACTAAAAGCCGAAAAACAAACTTATTCATCACAACAAAATTAGCATTTTAACAATTGTTCTGTTAATGTATTAACCAAACATTAACATTGAGGAAGTTTTTTATTTATTTCTCAACAAATCGAGTATTTCATCGACTTGTTTTTTAGTATCTTCAAAATTTTCGTTTTTAATTACGAATTGACTTCTTGCAATACGCTCTTCGTCAGAAAGTTGGTTGTTAATTCGAAGTAGAATTTTTTCTCTAGTAGTTTTATCTCTTTTAAGTACGCGCTCAATTCTTGATTCCAATGGCGCCGAAACCGTAATAATACTATCACAATCTTTGTAACTTCCGCTTTCAAAAAGGATAGCGGCTTCTTTAACAATTATTGGGAATTTTTGATGTTGCTTAATCCAATTCTCAAAATGCTTTTTTACGGCTGGATGCACAATTGCATTCAATTGTTTTAATTTTTCAGGTTCATTAAAAACAATAGAAGCAAGTTTATCGCGGTTCAATGTTGCCTTATCGTCTAACATTTCGGTACCGAAAGCAGTAGTGATTTGTGCTATAATTTCTGGAAACTCCATTACTTTTTTTGCTTCCAAATCGGAGATATAAACAGGTACGCCTTTAGATTGTATATAATTGGCCACAGCCGTTTTACCACTACCTATTCCGCCAGTCAAACCAATAATTTTAGTTTTCACTGAAACGGGTTCCACTAATTTTTGAATTGGTGTAATAATTTTATCGACCACTCTTTCTACAGATTTTTGTATTGGTGCATCTTTTTGAGCAGAAGTAAACATACTTCTTTCATAGTTTTCTTCAACCGCACTTACTTTAAAAAAAAGTTCTGGAAATGCTTCTTGTGGTTTTTTCCCTAAAACAGCTATTTTATAAAATGAGGTTAGAAAACCAATTCCGTATCCAAAAAATTGTTTCCATACTGCAACAATGGATAATAGTCCAATTAATGGATTTTTATTTTGAATACTAGAAACGATGAATATTATACTAAAATAGAGGAAATAGAATTTTAATGCCCAATCAAACAAGACAAACAATAAGGCGAATGACACCACAAATCCGATGACAAAAAGCGACGGAAACCAGTAAGTTAATTTCTTATATTCTGGATACCAAGAATTCAATATAGGACGTGCTTTTCCAAACTTTGAAACTTGGATACTGAATTTATCCCAATCGATTCTTCGCTTATGATAGACAAATGCCGAAGAAAACAATCTGGTTTCATAACCTAATTTCCATAACCTTATAGACAAATCGGGATCTTCACCTGGATGAATATTGCCAAAACCTTTGGAGGCTTCAAAAGCTTTTTTAGAAATTCCCATATTGAAACTTCTGGGTTGGAATTTATCTATTTTTTCCGAACCGCCTCGAATTCCGCCAGTGGTTAAAAAAGAAGTCATCGCAAAATTTATGGCTTTTTGAATATTTGAAAAAGACTTTAAAGCTTTATCTGGTCCACCAAAACAATCGACATAATGGGACTTTAATTCGTTATCAACTTCTGATAAATACTGATTTGGAATAATACAATCGGAATCAAAAATGATAAAATAATCACCTTTGGCTTTTTTCATACCATAATTTCTAGAATCACCGGGTCCCGAATTGGATTTAAAATAATAGGAAATGGTGAGTTTATCAGTGTATTTTTGAATGACGTCTTCGCAAGTCAAGGTCGAACCATCTTCTACAATTACAATCTCAAAGTCGCTCTTATAGGTAGTGAGGAGCATACTTTCTAATAGTTCGTTTATTTCGTCGGGTCTATTATAGACAGGAATAATAATTGAAAAATACATTCTGAAAAAATTTTAACAAAGATACTGTTTCTATAAAAGAAAAGTCCCGCCGAAGCAGGACTTTTTCATTATTATTAAATAAGAAATACTTATTCTTTAACTACTTTAATCGTTTTAACTTGATTATCCGAAGTCACTTTTACTAAATAGGTTCCAGAAGGAAGATTTGACATATCAACTTGACTTTGATTGGCATTCACCGATTTAACAAGAACTTCTTGACCTAAAACATTCATAATCTGAACTTTACTAATATTTTGAGAATAGCTTAAGTTCAAGACATCTTTAACTGGGTTAGGATAGTAATTGAATTTAGAATTATCAAAAGTATTGGTTGCCAATGAACCATCATAAGCAGAAACTTGGAAGGTTCCGAATTCAGTATTACCATAATCAAAAACTCTCAAATATACCGTTGATCCTGGAGTTAAAGAAGTTAAAGATAATAGCGAGAATGTATCTGTGTTAGTGTCATCATTACATCCAATAGATGTTAATGAACCACAAGAACCTGAAAACGCTTCAATACCTGTATCAGTAATAGCACTTGATCCATCACTTTGTGTTTCAAAAGTAATACTTCCTGAAGCAGGAACGACAACACTATACCAAACATCTCCACCTGAATAAGAAGAACAGGTTGGATCTGCTACACCTGTAGAAGCTGTTGCACCTAAGTTAGTTCCAACTTGTGGATAATCACTAAACACACCACCAGGTGTTAAAGCACTTGCTCCACTACAATCGTCATTAGCTGGAGCTGGAATAATAGTTCCACATTGCACAGCTCTTGTTCTAGTATCTTGATTATCGGTACAATTAGTATCAGCGTGCGTATAGAATCTAACTTGACCTGCAAGTGTAGATGTCCAAGTTACTGAACCAAATCCGTAAGTGTATATTGTTGTACCCGTATCGTCACTAATTGTAATAACATCCGTATTGATAGAGCTTGAGAAAATATAAGTTTCTCCTAAAGTCACATTTACCATAGAGTATTCTCCTGCATAACAATCGGTAGCAATAGCCTGAGGTAGTCCAATACAAGCAGGCGTGAATGAAGTAAAAAATGGATATTGTCCATTAGGATCATTCAAACAACCTGAAAACGGACAATTCTCTGTTACGGTAACTGCTAAACGAGCACCGCTTTCACATGAATTTTCAGTCTGTGAAGCATAATAAGTAGTTCCCGAAACTAAAACTGTTGAAGATGGTAAAACAGTTCCAGCAGTAGCCGCATCATACCAAGTTATTGCAGTACCAGTAACTACTATATCAGCAAGTGTATTTGCTGTACAATACGTTTGAGCAGCATCTCCTGTTGGCGCTAATGTAGTTGTAACCGTTAAGGCTAATTCAGCAATACTATAACAACCAGCAGCATTAATAATTTTAACATATACAATTTGAGATGATGTTCCCACAAAAGCAGTAGGATTTACAATAGGATTAATTCCGCTATCAGCCTCAAAATAATCTGTATAATATTCGAATGTAACCCCTGTTTCTGAAGTAACATCTGCATTACTAGCTGTCAAATCAAAAGTAGCAAATCCATCAGTATCATCATCACAAGTAGTTGCTGTAGCATTGGTAAAAACAGGATAAGAAGAAACTGTAGCAGTTACTGCAAATCGAGCATAACTTTCACAATCAACGGTTTGAGATGCATAATAAGTAGTACCGTTCACTAGAGCATCGGTCGAAGCCAAAGGAGTTCCTCCAGTAGCTGCTGCATACCATTGAATATTCGTACCATCAACATATAAATCACCTATTGTTGCTGCGTTACAAAACACCTGAACGGCATCTCCTGTTGGAGCTGGAGCATTCGACGAACAATCGTAAGCAGAAATTTGAAATTGACCAAAATTATCATTTCCATAATCCCATGCATTAACATATAAAACCTCTCCTGGTGTTCTACCAGTTAAAGAAATCAACGAAAAATTTCCACTAGCACTAGAATCATCATCACAAGAAACAAGACTCAAAGCACCACAAGTTCCACTGTAAACTGCTAATCCTGTATCAGAAATAATACTCAATGGAGACGGATTTGTTTCAATAGTTATATTACCAGAAACTGGAACAGTAACTTTATACCAAACATCTCCACCCAAATAACTTGCACAACCTGGTGCAGGTGGATTTGAATCTGTTGCAGCTACATTACTTCCTGTTACTGCATTATCTGCAAAAACAGTACCTACTGTTAATTGAACTGCACCTGCACATTCGTCATTAGCTGGCGATGTTCTAAAGTAGAACGGACCAGTCAACAAGCTCGTTCCATTTGTTAAACAATCAGCGCTTACATAAAAATCGTATGCCGTTCCTGGCGTCAAACCAGTAACAACAAATGGATTTACAGTACTAAAATAGGTTGGTGTAGTCGGTGCTGGACTGCCTGCTGTTGTCAAATAAATTTTCCAAGAGGTTTCCACGCAACCAGCTGTCCAACCTAATGTTGCCGTTGTTCCTGTTAGATTAGTAACTACTAATGCTGATGGTTGAGGACAAGCTGCAGCAGCTGTTACTGTTACATTATAGTCTTCCGTTTCACCATAACCGTATGTAGCACAAGGATCGATATTAACACCTCCTAAGTTCCATACATCTCTTACTCTCATTCTATGCGTACCTAATGGAGGATTACATGCTAAAGTGATAGAAAAAGAAGCCGAACCATTAGCTGCAATAGCCCCAGATGAATATCCAACTCTTTCAGAAGTAGCAAATACTCCATCGTCATTATAATCAATCCAAACCGCTACATTTTGACTTCCAAAAGTACCTACAGAAACGTTTACAGTATAAGGTGTACCTGCTTGAAGTGTACCTGTATAATTAGGTAATCCTGTAAAAAATGTGTAAGCAGGATTAACAGGGTCTGTTCCCGAATTGTTGGCTAAAGTAGTACCTGTTATTGAAATATTTGAAATCAAATCTCCATCAGTTTTACCCGTTGTATAGGCTGGAGTACAATAACAGTTTGCTGCAGTATTCATTCCTATCATAACTGGAGTACTGGTTGTACTTGTACCCGAAGCAGTACAAGTAACAACACACTGATAATACGTAGCCGCTGATTGAGAAGCCGTATAAGTTGGGTCAGTGGATGCCCCAGATGCATTTGCATAAGCTACTCCATTTGTAGAAGTTTGCCATTGATAAGTAACTCCTGAGCCAGATGTTGTATTTTGCAATGAAAGTGTAAAGCTTACACCACTACATGCTAAAGTTGCTGAAGAAACAGTATTTCCTGGAGATGGTGCTCCTGAACACGACGGTGGTGGTGTCCAAGTATATGTCAATCCAATACCTGGGAAAATTGTAGATGATAATAAAACTGTATCAGCAGCTGTGGTACTTGCCGTTGTTCCATACCAATCAACTGCAGTTGTTCTACTGTTAAAATTTGTTGCAGGACTATTTGGGTTGGCTCTTAATCCACAATCAGCAGTTGTTGAAGTGGCATTATTTGTCATTGTTCCATACACTAAAGAAACAACATTAGACGTTTCATTCAATCGGATTTGAAAAGAGTAAGAATCTCCAGTAGCTAAATATTTTGAATAATTTTTCCATTGTACTACTAGAACTCTGTTTGGAGCAGTACCTATTAATTCATATCGTAATTCACCACCTGCTTGTGACATCAAATCTCTTGAAAAAGCAGAAATTCTTGCAACAAGGGTATTGGAAACCGCTGTGCTTGTTGAAGATAATGGAGAATACGAAGTAGTGGTATTCATATCAACAGAAGGTGTCAATAATGAAGAACCTAACGAAATCCATCCATTTGCGTTTACTCCAAATCGATCATATACATATCCATTGTATGTAAAATTAAATCCAATTGGCAATCCAACACCCGTAAGTGCACTGCTTCCTAATGGAACAGCAGGATCTAAAAATCTTTGATCATCAGTTGTAGTTGATCCTAATACGGTTCCACCAGAGATAGCTGTAAATCCTGAATTACTTTGCGAAAAAGTATATTGTGATAGATTTTGGCTAAATCCTAATTGAAACAAGCAAAAAAACAAAACTACTAAATAGGTATTTTTTTTCATGAATAAAAAGGTTAAATTAAGGGTATAAATTTAAACAAAAAAAGCTCACAATGAATTGTGAGCTCTTAAATATTGCTTTTTTTAACTAAATTTTACTGAATACTTGGTACCATTACCAACTCATTTGTATCTGCATCATAATCAACTCCTGCAAAACCAAAACCAAATAAATTTAGAAAATCTTGCTTATATCCTGCCAAATCTCCAATTGCTGGTAAGGTTTCTGTAGTAGCTTCCAACCATAATTTAGCAACTTGTTCTTGAACATCGTCACGCATTTCCCAATCATCAATTCTGATTCGTCCATTAGCATCCGTCGGAACTTCTTGTCCAGTGTATAATCTTTGACTGTACAATCTTTGAATTTGCTCGATGCAACCTTCATGAATTCCATCTGCTTTCATTATTTTATACAACAGTGAAATGTATAACGGAATTACCGGAATAGCAGAACTCGCTTGGGTAACTAGGGCTTTATTTACCGAAACATAGGCTTTTCCTCCTACCTCTTTCAAACTATCTGTAATGGTAAATGCTGTAGCTTCTAAATGGTCTTTGGCTCTACCAATAGTCCCTTTTCTGTAGACTGCTTCAGTAACTGCTGGTCCAATATAAGAATAAGCAATTGTCGTTGCACCTGGCGCTAACAATCCTTCTTTTTTCAAAGCTTCCATCCACATTGACCAATCTTCACCACCCATAACCACAACGGTATTGTCAATATCGTCTTGATTGGCTGGTTCAATGGACACTTGCGTTACATTACCCGTGTGAAAATCAACTGTTTTATTGGTAAATGTTGCACCAATTGGTTTTAAAGTAGAACGGTGTAAAACTCCAGTAACAGGATGTAATCGAACAGGTGAGGCCAAACTGTAGATTACCAAATCAACTTGCCCTAAATCGGCTTTAATTAAATCGATTGTTTGCTGTTTTACTTCGTTTGAAAATGCATCTCCATTGATACTTTTAGCATATAAACCTGCTTTGTGGGCTTCATTTTCAAAAGCGGCCGAATTGTACCAACCTGGTGAAGCTGTTTTTCCTTCCGATGCTGGCTTTTCAAAAAATACTCCAATAGTGGCTGCATCGCAACCAAAAGCACTTGATATTCGAGATGCCAAACCAAATCCGGTTGAAGCACCAATAACTAAAACACGTTTAGCGCCTTCAATTTTTCCTTTTGATTTTACGTATTCAATCTGATTTTTTACGTTTTGTTCGCAACCTTTTGGATGAGCTGTCAAACAAATAAAGCCACGCATTCTTGGTTCTATAATCATAATCTTATGTTTTTATTTCTATTTTGAAGTTTCATTTTCAAGCCAAGCAAATATAATTCAATTTTTTAGTTCAGCAATTCCTTGGCATGATTTAAAGCTGAATCGGACACCACTGTTCCCGAAAGCATTTGTGCAATTTCTATAACACGCTCATCAGCAGTCAATAATTTCAATTCCGATTGGGTCTGATTGTCTTTTATTACTTTGAAAACTTTAAAGTGATCTTTTCCTTTTCCAGCTATTTGTGGTAAATGTGTAATAGCAAAAACCTGCATGTTCTCACTCATTCCTTTCATAATTTCTCCCATTTTATGGGCAATTTCACCAGAAACACCTGTATCAATTTCGTCAAAAATTATGGTAGGAAGTTTGGAATATTGCGATAATACCGACTTAACAGCAAGCATAATACGTGACATTTCACCACCAGAAGCAACCTTTTTCAACAATCCAAAATCGGAACCTTTATTGGCCGAAAACAAAAATTGAATGTTGTCTTTTCCGTTAGCGAAAAAATCTTCTTTGAGTGTTATTTGAATATCAAATCGGGCATTAGCCATTCCTAATTGTTCAAGTATAACAGCTAATTTATTGGTTAAAATCGGAATTGCTCCTACTCTATTTTCGTGAATTTCGATAGCCAAATCGTTCAACTGGCTTTCTATGACAACAATTTGCTGTTCTATAGAATTGATTTCCGATTCTAATGTCGTTACCGAAACTACTTTAGAATCTAAATCATTCTGAATGAGCAATAATTCATCAACCGAATTGACTTGATGCTTCTTTTGTAACGCATAAATCAATTGTAACTTTTCATTAATTAGCTGTAATTCTTCAGGATTGGAATATATTGTATCTGACAACCGATTTAACTCTTTTTCAATATCATCAAACTCAATTAAAACACTGTTAATGCGTTCAAAAAGATTTTGATATTCTGTAGAAAAACCAGCGATTCTTTGAAATGAGGCTTTAATTTCTTTTAAATTTTGAAGGACACCAAATTGCTCTTCATTAGCCACAGACAACGATTTTACTAGATTCTCTTTGATAAATTCAACGTTATTGAGTTTTTCAAATTGGAGTTCTAAATCTTCTTGTTCACCCGATTTTAAATTGGCAGCCAATAATTCTTCCAATAAAAAAGTGTTGTAATCTTGTTCTTTTAAAACCGATTGCAATACTTCTTTTTTAGATTTTAGTTCGGATTTATATTTTTTATATTCTTTTAATTTAGTGGAATATTCTGCAATTAAATCAAAATTAGACGCCACCGAATCAATGATTTGAAATTGAACCACATCATCTGAAAGTTCTTGCGTTTGGTGTTGCGAATGGATATCAATGAGGTAATTACTTAATTCTTGCAGTTCATTCAAGTTTACTGGAGTATCATTGATAAAGGCACGAGATTTACCTGAAGGTAATATTTCTCTTCGAATGATGGTTTCGTCTTCATAATCCAAATCATTGGCTTCAAAAAACGATTTTAAGTTGTAATTTTTAATTTGAAAATAGGCTTCAATAACACACTTTTCTTCTTTGTTTTTAAGTGAAGCCAAATCGGCACGTTTGCCCAAAACTAATCCTAATGCCCCAAGAAGTATTGATTTTCCTGCACCAGTTTCACCGGTTATCACAGAAAATCCATCGGTAAATGATACCGATAATTTTTCTATTAAAGCAAAATTTTCAATGGATAGAGATGTAATCATTCGTTAAAGATTTAATGCAAAATTAAAACTTTATATTGACCCATTTAGAAGAATTGGTAGGAGAAATTTGAGATAACTTATCAACAAAACCATCTATTGTAACACTTGGACCTCCAGAAAATATAGATACAATTTCGTCGGCTTTCGCATCAAAAAATATTCGTGTTAAATAGGCATTTGGTCGTGCACTGTGCACTGTTGCTAGTGTATTGATAGATTTAACAATGGCTTCTTTGGAAGTTTTTAAATCTTTGTACATATTGTCTAACCCATTAAAATGATATTGGAACATAGCCTCACGATACGGTCTAAATGTAGTAGATAATAAGTCGTTTACTAAATAATATCGATTTTGTGTTTTGTCGGTTTGCGACCAGCCTTTACCGCCAGTTGCAGCTGCCAAACTCACAATTTCTTGTGCCGATTGAAAATAACCAGAACCACTATCAACCGCAAAAGTTTCTGCATCTACTCCGAGAATAATATAACAGTAATAGGCAATAGTAGAAACTAAATTAGAATCGTAACTCGTTGGACTGTAGTACAAATTTTGAAATTCAATGTATTGAAAGTTAAAATCCTTGTCGTTAATATTTAAAATGGATGTGGTAAAACTCGAATTGTAAACAGGTCTTGAAGCCTGAACTTGGATAGTTGCTTCAAAGTTATTAGATTCATACGAGTTCAAGGTAATGAACATCGTACAACTGATTTTCTCGTTGTCTTTGTATGTCTTTTCAGTCCAAGCTGTTTTGTTTACAAAATCGTTCAAAGAAGACTCCAAACTTTTAAAAATCTGATTGTTAGCATTAGTGATCTTGTCGTAATTTACAATCACCTTGCAATTCAACTCTTGAGATTGAGCCGTTGCAAAAAGACAAATCAAAATTAAACTGAAAATATTACGCATCATAGTGAGTTATTACTTTATTTAAAATATCGACAGCCACTGCTTCTTTTGATTTCAATTCCATTGGTTCAACAGTCAAGTTTTTATCAATGAAAGTAATCTTATTGGTGGGCTGACCAAAACCTGCTCCTTGATCTTGAAGCGAATTTAAAACTATCAAATCTAAGTTTTTTTTCTGAATTTTCAAGATAGCATTTTCAATTTCATTTTCAGTTTCTAAAGCAAATCCAATTAAAAACTGATGCTGCTTTTCAGTACCAAAAGACGCTAAAATATCTTTTGTTTTTTCCAACTCAATCATAAAATCGCTGGCATTTTTTTTGATTTTTTGCACTGCGACATTTCTAGGCTTGTAATCGGCTACTGCTGCTGCTGCTATAGCTACATCAACATCTTTAAAATATTGATGACAGGCATCATACATTTCTTGAGCAGACGTCACTTTAACAACTTTTACAGCATTATTTTTTACTTTCAAATGAGTCGGTCCTGAAACCAAAATCACTTCAGCTCCTAAATTTGCAGCTTCATTAGCAATATCAAATCCCATTTTTCCAGAAGCATGATTCCCTATAAAACGCACGGGATCTATTGCTTCGTATGTAGGACCTGCAGTAATGAGTATTTTTTTTCCTTTCAATGGCAATTTACTCAGCAAATCGGCTTCCAAAAAGGCAACAATATTTTCGGGTTCTGCCATTCTGCCTTCACCTGATAAACCACTAGCCAATTCTCCTGATTCGGCAGGAATTATGGTGTTTCCAAATTGTTTTAACGTATTGAAGGACGCAACAGTGGAAGGGTGTTTGTACATATCCAAATCCATTGCAGGCGCAAAATAAACTGGGCATTTTGCCGACAAATAAGTCGCTATTAAAAGATTATCGCAATTGCCATTCACCATTTTAGATAAGGTATTGGCTGTTGCCGGAGCAATAATCATCAAATCGGCCCAAAGACCTAACTCCACATGATTATTCCATTGTGCGTTATCGTCTTCTTCGTGATAAAAAGTAGAGTGAACCGGATTTTTAGATAAGGTTGATAATGTAAGTGGTGTCACAAAATCCTTAGAAGCAGGTGTCATGATCACTTGGACCTCGGCACCTGCTTTTATAAATAGTCGAACTAATGATGCTGTTTTATAAGCGGCAATACCACCAGAAATACCTAGTATTATTTTCTTTCCGCTTAAAACTGACATGGCTCTTTATTATTTGTTTGTGTCTTTATGATAAATCTTACCATCCATCCATTCTTGAACAGCAAGAGCGTGTGGTTTTGGAAGTTTTTCATAAAATTTAGAAACTTCAATTTGTTCTTTGTTTTCAAAGACTTCTTCTAAGCTATCATTGTAAGTAGCAAACTCATCTAATTTCTCAATCAATTCTTTTTTGATTTCAGTATTAATTTGGTTTGCTCTTTTAGCCATAATAGTTATTGCTTCATAAACATTCCCTGTAGGTTCTTCAATAACAGTTTTATTGTATGTTATTGTGTTTACTGGTGCAGTGGTCTTTTTTAAATCCATGACTTTTATTTATTTAGAAAATTGTTTTAAATCTTTTTCAATTTTGGCTAACATTTCGTCTGCCTTCGATTTGAATTTTGAATCCGCTTTAAATTTCACCAAACTGTTATATGCAGTTTTAGCATTATTCAATCGTTCCTCCATTTTTTGAGGAACACTGTTTATAGCTAATTTATAGGCAGAATCCAACTTGTAGAACAACGCTTCTTCTTTAAATGTTGTTCCTGGAAAATCTGAAATAAAGTTATCAAATGCTATTTGTGCCGCCTTAAAATCGGAAATTGTATTGTATTGTTTAGCATTTTCAAATGCTTTTTTCTCTATTTTGAATCGCAATTCTTTTACAATACCATTGGCTTCAGGCAAGAAAGTAGAATTGGGATAAGTGTCAATAAAACTTTGTAATTTCTCTAATGCTTTATCCGTATCTGCTTGATCTAAGCTGTAAGAAGGTGATAATTTAGAATAACATTTTGCCCCTAAAAAAGAGGTTTCTTCTTGTTTTTCACTTCTTGGATAACTGGATGAAAAGTTTTCAAACTGATATCCTGCTAAATAGTACTGTTTGGTTTTGTAATAAGCCTGTGCATACATATAAAACAATTTTTCAGCTTGCGGTTTTCCTTTGAATGACGGTGCAATTTGTTCAAATAAACGAAGTGCTTTGTCGTATTTACCTTTGTCATACATCTTGGCTGCGACTTGATATTTACTATCAATCTCTTCCGATTTTAATGCTTTTTGATATTCGCTACACGACGAAAAAAGGACTACTAGGAATAAAAGTGAAATTATTTTCTTCATTTTTGTTTTATAAATGCAAGATTTTGAGCGACACTAGCTTCTCAAAAACCGAACTGCAAAATTAGTTAATAATTAGATACTATGAAATATTTTTTTGTTGTAATTTTTTTTACCAAAAAACTAAAGATCTTTAGTAAATTTTGAGAGACGATCGGCCAAATCTTGATTCACATTTACCAATGGAAGTCGCACCGTATGCTCTGACAAACCTAGTGTTTTAAACACTTCTTTGATTCCAGCCGGATTTCCTTGTTCAAAAATCATGTCAATGGCATCGGCTAATTGGTAATGCAATTTATAAGCGTCATCTGCTTTTCGTTGCAGCCCCAATCGCACCATTTCGGAAAATTGTTTTGGAAAACCTTCTCCAATAACCGAAATAACGCCACTTCCACCTGCTAAAATCATAGGCAATGTAATCATGTCATCACCAGAAATCACATGAAATCCTTCGGGTTTATTTTGTAATAATTTCATGGCTTGAACGATGTCGCCAGCAGCTTCTTTGATCGCTACTATATTTTTGAAATCGTTAGCCAAACGTAAAACTGTCGAAGGCAACATATTGCTTCCAGTTCTTCCTGGCACATTATACAAAATCACTGGTATTGGTGAAGCTTGTGATATGGCTTTAAAATGTTGGTAAATTCCTTCCTGTGTAGGCTTGTTGTAATAGGGAGAAACTGATAAAATGGCTACAAAATTAGAAAAATCTCTTGTCTTAAGTTCTTCAATAACTTCATGAGTATTGTTTCCTCCAACACCAAGCACTAAGGGCAATCTTCCATTGTTCGCGTCAACAACAGTTTGGATAACCAACTCTTTTTCTGCTTTATTTAAAGTAGCGCTTTCGCCAGTGGTACCTAGAACGACTAAATAATCGATTCCGTTATCAATTTGGAAATGCACAATTCGAGTTAACGCTTCTGTATCAACAGAAAAATCTTTTTTGAATGGCGTTACGAGCGCAACTCCAGTTCCTATTAATGATTGCATGTTATAGTTTGTTTAGTATTTTCAAATATTTGAATAATTCCTCCATAAAAACCATGTAGTTTTCGGCATTGGTATCAATCATAAAATGATTCAATCGCTTGTCTATAGAAGCAAATCCGACTTTAAAACTGGCTTTTGAAAGATGAGTAGTTAACAAAAGTGGTGCCTTTTCAATGTCATAATAACTGATTAGGAGATCAAAATTTGCAGCCGTAAAATCATTAAATTCCCTACTATCAACCTTAGCAATCCAACTCAAATTTTTGTATCCAAAAACAGGATAATCAAATTTTTCATTCTTTTTTATCTTGTTTTTAAAGACTAAAATTTGAATACAGTCTTCATTTATGCCTTGTTGAATCAGTTCGTTTATTAATTCTTTTCTTTCATAAAAATAGCTTTCATCGAAAACTATACCTACCGTTTTTATCGAACTATCTGAATCTATTAACTTTACATTTGATAACCTTTTCTTAACTATTTTTTTTGTCCAAAAATCCTTTATTTTATTTAAAAACATAGTACTTTTACTTGATTACAAATTTAATTAAAATTAGTCGTATATCAGATGGTAAAACTAAAAAACTATACCGTTGTAATGAAACATTTTGTTTTATTATTAACATTTATATCATTACTTTCTTGTTCCAGTCATCACTATTATGTTACCAAGATTGAAGGTAAGAAAATTGGCATCACCGAAAACCAAGCTGGTGCTGCTGAAATTGAAAATTACATCAAACCCTATCGCGAAAATATAGACAAAGATTTGAATGAAGTATTGGCCTATTGCCCAGAAACTTTAGACAAATCTGGCGCTTGGCAAACCAATATTGGATGTTTTTTAGCCGATATTACTTTAGAAAAAAGCAATGTTATTTTCCAAAAAAGAGAACAAAAATCAATCGATGTTTGCTTACTCAACCACGGCGGCATTAGAACCATAATTCCGAAAGGAAATGTCACAGCGCGTAACGCCTATGAAGTAATGCCGTTTGAAAACAGTGCTGTAGTTATTGGAATGAAAGGCGAACAGTTAGTAGAAATTGCCAATTATATCGTATCCGAAAAAAAACCACACCCATTAGCAGGCATGACATTTACTATTGCAAAAGACAATACTGTAAAAAACATTCAAGTGCAAGGAAAACCATTAGAATTAGACAAAACCTATTATGTAGTAACTTCCGATTATCTGTCTAATGGTGGCGACAACATGACTTTTTTTAAAAAAGGTGTTAGCCGAACAGATACCGATTACAAACTTCGCAACATCATTATTGATTATTTTAGAGATGTTGACACTTTGAAAATTAATACTGACGTTAGAATTACAAAAGAATAGTTACCGAACTTAAATAAGCACAACATGAAAAGAAGAGAATTTATAAAAAATACCGCTGCTAGTTCGGCACTTTTAACACTAACGGGCTTGTCGTTGAGCAGTTTTAAAACTGAAAAAGTAAAACACATTACCATTCTTCACACCAATGATGTGCATAGTTATATCGATCCGTTTCCGCCAAACCATCCCAAGAATCCAAACATGGGTGGTGTAGCCCGACGAGCAGCCATAATTGAAACCATTCGAAAAGAGAATCCGAACGTACTTTTATTAGATGCTGGGGATATATTTCAAGGAACTCCGTATTTTAATTATTATGGTGGTGAATTGGAATTCAAATTAATGAACATGATGGGATATGAAATTGCAACTATTGGAAATCACGATTTTGATAATGGAATAGACGGCCTATTAGCACAACTACCGAATGCTAAATTTGACTTTGTGTCTTCCAATTATGATTTTAAAAACACCGTTTTAGACGGACACGTTAAGCCCTATAAAATTACGTATGTAGATGGTGTAAAAATTGGGGTATTCGGACTTGGAGTAGAATTACAAGGTTTGGTAGACAAGAAAAACTGCAAAGAAACCGTTTATAACGATCCGATTGAATCGGCAACCGATATGGCACGCATTCTTAAACAAGAAGAAAAATGTGATTTGGTTATTTGTTTATCTCACATTGGTTTTAGCTACAAAGATGAACCAAACAAAGTATGTGATTTAATTTTGGCAAAAAAAACCAAAGACATCGACTTAATTATTGGTGGACATACGCACACTTTTCTGGACAAACCAGTGGTTGAAAAAAACCTTGATGGAAAAGACGTTTTAATTAATCAAGTGGGATGCTACGGATTAAATTTAGGGCGAATTGATTTTTATGTAACAACCGATAAGCAACTAGCCAGCAAAGGAACCTCGATTGTAGTTTAGTTTTTCGGAGTAAATGACAAATGAACAAAATGCAAAAAATGCTAAGGCATTTAAACTCATTGCTAATGGGCGCAACAAATCGGAATGGGAATCTGCAAAATAATATTTTTCAATAAAAACTACCAATTGTAATCCTAGAAACAATAAAACACTTATCAATAACAACGAATTTTGTTTAGTGTCGTTCATGATGTAGCCTGATATTGCAATACCGCCTAAAATTGAGGCTAAAAAATTGGTAAAAATCAATAAATAAAAAGAATTTTCAGGAACTTCGGTTGCAGTTAGAAGATAGAAAAAGATAAATCCTAAAGGCAGTGTTGCCAATGTAAAAGGAATGTAATCTTTAATTTTAACAATTTTAAAAACTAAAATTAGCAACAACATTCTATGAATTGTAAAACATATAACCCCATAAAATAGTAGTTTATCATCGCTTGGTATAAAAAAGATGTTGGTCATTAATGAAAAAGTCATTATCAAAAAAAAGAACCAATCTTTTTTGGGAGAATTATAAAAGTACAATACCATTAATAAAAAAGGGATTAATGGCTTTGTTATATACAATATCGGTTTAAAGGAAAAATATTCTGCAACTACTTCTATTACTGCATTTGCAAAATAAATTACAACTAAGAGTGTATTACAATTGTCTTTTATGTTTAATTTCATTTCATAAAATTAGCTATTTTTCTATGACCTAAAATTAATAATTACTTAAATATCAACTCGTTCTCTTGAAATCATAAAATAACACAATGTATAATGACCTAAAACGAAGAAAACCATTGAGATTGGTTTTAGAAAAGAAAAATCAATATAATAATATTTAATACCAAGAATAAAGAGATTTACTCCAAAAAATAATGAACTAATCATGAGTATTTTACTGGAAATTGAGTTTTTAATAATAAAATTTGCTAATGAATAGCCTCCGAGTAAAGTCATCAACACCACTTGAATTAAAATCAAGTAAAACTGACCTCCAAAAATAGATTCATACACCAGATTAATCAAACTTAAAAACAAAAACAAAAAAGGAATACTACCTAATGCAATCGGAACAAAACTGAGTTCTTTCTCATCTTTAAAAATTTTAATTAAAATTAGAATCCGATGGAGCAAAAACAGCACTGAAGCTAAAAGCAATAATTTGAAATTGATGGAAACAAATAAAATATTGGCCATCCAATTGAACAATAACGCTACTAAATAAAGGGAAGAATGTTTTTTTGTAGACAACCAATAAAATACGGCTAAAGCTGGTAAAATAAATGGTTTCGAACAATATTGCAACGAATTATTTTCTGTAAATTCTGCATAGACTTCTATTATTGAAAAAAGAAAAATAACAACGTTTACAATCAAAATACTTTTATTTGACTTTTTTATCGCTGAAATTATTGTTGTTGTAGACATGCTATTGTTGAATTATTGTTTTCTCTTCTCTTAATAATACATATTTGACAAAAAATAAATAGGTAAAAACATGACACGTAAAATGAATTGAATTGAGAACAATGAGTTGGTTTTGAAAATTATAAAAGATGTAAAATGTATCTGAAACAAGTACACAACTTACACTAATCATTGAAAATAAATTAGAAGTATTAATTCTACTGACAATATTATAGGCTGACAATAAAGCAAGAATTATTAATAATGACCCAAAAACGGCAACTTGTAGTTGAATATAAGTTTCTCCAAAGGCAAATAAGTCTAGAATAATACACAAAATATAAATCAAAAATAACGCAACTATCATTAATGCCGTTAGATTAAGCATATTGAATTTAAACTTCTCAATGTTTTTAATCAATATAATTACCATTACTAAATTGCTGATAAAAAACGGAGGAATGATATAATAAATTTCGTTTTCAAAATTCATTAATCCAATAGAATCCCCTATAAAATTGGTAAGTAAATACAAACATACCAATATGCTCATCTTTTTGGAGTCTATATAATAGTAAAAAAATAATGCTGGAATGATTAACGGTAATGTAAACAATTTCAATCCGTCTAACATAAAAATATTAGCTATAACAGCTAAAAAAGAACATATAAAATAGATGTATAAAGCAACCTTGCTAGTTTTCATTAATCATAATTATAAAATCATTTTCAGAAATAATTTGAATTCCTAGATGATTTGCTTTTTCTAATTTAGCAGGTCCCATATTCGCTCCAGCTACTACATAATCTGTTTTAGAAGAAATTGAACTTCCTATTTTACCCCCATTATCTTCAATGGCTTTTTTCAAATCATCACGTGAAAATTCTTCAAAAACTCCAGAAACCACAAAGGTTTTACCTAAAAGTTTGTTAGTAGCATTAGGGTTGTATGTTTCAATAATTTCAAACTGAACTCCAAACGCTATTAATCGTTCAATGATATGATAATTATTTTGATTTTCGAAGAATTCAATAACACTTTGTGCTATTCGTTCGCCAATTTCATCCACCAAAATAAGGTCCATCAAAGAGGCTTGGCGCAATGCCTCAATATTCTTGTAATGCTTGGCTAATTTTTTTGCGACGGTTTCTCCTACATATCGAATTCCGAGGGCAAACAAAACGCGCTCAAACGGAACCTCTTTAGATTTGGCAATCCCATTAACCAAATTTTCAGCACTTTTTTGTGCCATTCGCTCTAACGGAATCACTTGGTCGACGGTTAATTCATACAAATCGGAATAGTCTTTTACTAAACCATTATTGTATAACAATGCCACCGTTTCTCCACCCAAACCTTCAATATCCATTGCTTTTCGGGAAATATAATGCTGAATTCGGCCAATAATTTGAGGTGGACAACCGTAAAAATTAGGACAATAATGCTGTGCTTCTCCTTCTTTTCTGGTCAATTCGGTATTACATTCTGGACAATGAGTGATGTATTTTGTAGGTTCCAATTGATTGCCTCTTTTGGCAACACCAATAATTTTCGGAATAATTTCGCCTCCTTTTTCCACAAAAACGTCATCACCTACTCGAATGTCTAATTTTTCAATTTGATCAGCATTGTGCAATGAAGCGCGTTTCACAATAGTTCCAGCCAGTTGTACTGGTTCTAAATTGGCTACTGGTGTAATGGCTCCAGTACGTCCAACTTGATACGAAATCGAATTTAATGTAGTGGTAACTTGTTCCGATTTGAATTTATAAGCAATAGCCCATCGCGGCGATTTTGCAGTATAACCCAATTCGTTTTGATGATTGAAATCATTAACCTTAATTACAACGCCATCGGTTTCATAAGGCAAATCATGACGGTGTACATCCCAATAATTAATAAACTCAAAAACTTCGTCTAAATTTTGAGCTAATTTTGATTGCGAAGGCACTTTAAAACCCCAATTTCTGGCAGTTTCTAAACCATCATATTGCGAACTAAAAGGCAAGCTATTTCCAATAATAAAGTACAATAAACAATCTAATGGACGTTTAGCAACCTCGGCACTATCTTGTAATTTTAAACTTCCAGAAGCGGTGTTTCTCGGATTTGAATAAGGCATCTCACCGATATCTATTAACTCCTGGTTCATTTTTTCAAAGCCTTCTAAGGGAAGAATAATTTCTCCACGAATATCAAATTTGGGAGGGAAATTTCCTTTTAGCTTAAGCGGAATGGACTTTATCGTTTTGATATTATTGGTCACATCATCACCTTGAAAACCATCACCACGAGTGACTGCCTTTACTAATTTACCATTTTCATAAGTAATAGATATCGAAGCGCCGTCATATTTTAATTCACAAGTATATTGCAATGAAACATTTCCTAAAACCTTCTGAATTTTGGTTTCCCAATCTTGTAAATCTTCTTTAGAATAGGAATTATCCAACGAATACATTCGATTTTCGTGAACTACTGTTTGAAAATTCTTAGTAATGGTTCCTCCTACACGTTGTGTGGGCGAATTTTCATCAAAAAATTCTGGATATTTTGCCTCCAAATCTTGAAGTTGCTTCAATTTTTGATCGAATTCAAAATCGGAAATAGTCGGCTTATCCAAAACATAATAGTTGTGGTTGTGCAAGTTAAGTTCTTCCCGTAGATTCAGAATGGTTTGCTGAATATCCATAAATTAGAAATGGCTAAAATTAGTTCGTTTCGAGTACTAAAATAGCCAATATTTTTGAATGTAAAAACATTATGATTGTAGAATATTGTTTATTTGAAGATAGAGTTGACCGTCACTAAGAATAGCTCCTTCTGTAATCAAGTTAAAAATAGCCGTATTACGTTCTTCTCCATACTCTTTCTTGCCAATGTGAATTTCTACAGTATCTGTAAAAAGGTTATCACTCAACCATTGTAAACCTTCTTTAGTCATAAAATCAACATCAGATGCCAAAGCTTTCAAAACAATAGATTGAATTAATTCCTTTTGGCAATGGAACAAAAAAATATGATTTCTAGAAAAATGTTCTAAAAATTGAGCATTCGTTAAAACACCTTCCCAAATCAAATCCGAAAAAACATCGAGTTCTTGTTCGGCTACATCGGGTTTGTGTGTTTTCAATTCATCCCATTCTTTTTTATCGATGGATTGTGAAGCCAAAAAATTAGCAAATTCTTGATGTAAGGCTTCAAACTGTTCTTTGGTTAATCTTTTGTATTTCATATCCTGTATTTCAAAATTGAACATTCCAAGTTGAATATCCAACATTTTAATTTATTTTTTTAACTAAGAATATTCAACTTGAAATATTGAATATTGATTTTTTTAAACATAAAAAAATCCCGACTTACATCGGGATTTAAATTGTATGTAGTGAACTATTAAACTTCAGCTACAATTTCGTATGGTAATTCAACTACTACATCTCTATGTAATCTGATAGAAGCAGTGTATTTTCCAGTTCTTTTTACAGTTCCACTAGTAATGAATTTTCTCTCTACTGGTTGACCTGCAGCTTCTAATGCAGCAGCGATATCAATATTGGTTACAGAACCAAATAATTTTTCACCACCTGCTTTTGAAGCAATTTTAATTTCTAAAGCTTTTAATGCATCTGCAACTTTATTTGCATCAGCCACCACTTTAGCTTCTTTATGTGCTTTTTGCTTTAAGTTTTCAGCTAATACTTTCTTTGCAGAAGGTGTAGCTAATTGAGCAAATCCTTGAGGAATTAAGAAATTACGACCGTAACCAGCTTTAACTGTAACGATATCATCTTTAAATCCTACGTTTTGAACGTCTTGTTTTAATATAAGTTCCATGTTGTTGTCCTTATTATAGAAGTTAGGTTCCCTTTGCGAGAAACCAACAACTGTTGATTTTAAATTATTTTAATAAATCGGCCACGTATGGCATTAAAGCTAAATGACGTGCTCTTTTCACAGCAACTGACACTTTTCTTTGGTATTTTAATGAAGTTCCTGTTAAACGACGAGGTAGAATTTTACCTTGCTCGTTTACGAATTTCAATAAGAAATCTGCATCTTTGTAATCGATGTATTTGATTCCAGATTTTTTGAAACGACAATACTTTTTAGTTTTGTTAGTTTCGATGTTCAAAGGCGTTAAATATCTGATATCTCCGTCTTTTTTTCCTGAAGCTGATTGTTGTAATGTTGCCATGATTAAGCTTTTGCTACTTTAAGTTTTTCTCTTCTTCTTTCTGCCCAAGATATCGCGTGTTTATCTAAACTTACAGTTAAGAAACGCATTACTCTTTCGTCACGTCTAAATTCAGTTTCAAAAGCAATTAATACTTCTGGAGCTACTTGGAATTCAAACAAATGGTAAAAACCACTTTTTTTGTTTTGGATTTCGTAAGCTAATTTTTTTAAGCCCCAATCCTCTTTTGATACCATCTTTGCTCCTCTACTTGTAAGAAAATCTTCAAATTTGCTTACTGTTTCCTTTACCTGAACTTCAGATAAAACGGGATTTAAGATGAAAACAGTTTCGTAATGATTCATAATAAATATGTTTTAATTATATAAAATTGGGTGCAAAGATAACAATAAATATCTTTTACACAAACATCAAATATAAAATATAAATTTTACCCTCTGATTATCGCCTAAATGCAAAAAAACACTGCTTAAATGCAAAAAAAATCGATAAACGTTAGTTTTTATAAAAAAAGATGTTATATTTGTCTCACCAAATCTATAATAACACTAAATTATGAAATTAAATTGTGTCGTAGTTGATGACAGTTCTCTTCAGAGGATGGTCATTGCAAAGTTAGTGAATAATCATCCTAATCTACAACTTGTGGGTGATTTTTCTAATGCAATTGAAGCCAAAAATTGCATGACGGTTCATACTGTTGACCTGATATTCCTTGATGTAGAAATGCCAGTTATCAGTGGTTTTGATTTTATTGATGGTTTAAAAGTTAAACCACAAGTTATATTTATTACTTCTAAAGCTGAATACGCTTTAAAAGCTTTTGATTATGACGCGACCGACTATTTACAGAAACCTATTGTATTAGAACGCTTTAATGCATCTGTAAAAAGAGCTCTAGATTTTCACATGATGAAACGTGAAAACTACGAAGAAGAAGGAGAACACATCTTTATTAAAAGTAATTTGAAAAAACTTAAAGTTTATACCAATAAAATTAAGTGGATTGAAGCTTATGGTGATTATGTAAAAGTAGTTACCGAAGAAGATACTAATCTTGTTCTCTCAACTATGAAATCTTTTGAAAAAGACTTGTCTAAAGACAAATTCATTCGAGTTCATAAATCGTACATTATTAATATCGATAAAGTGGAACGTTTTAATAGTAAATTCGCCGAAATTGGTGTTACTAAAATTCCATTAAGTCGTAATAAGAAAGAAGATTTAATCAAAGCATTAGCTATTGCTTAATAAAAATCAACGTTTGCAGTAACTTTAATGGTTCTGTATTGCGGAATAACTTCAAAACTATTCAGAATTTTCTGGATAGTTTTTTTTGTGCTTCCAATGGCCGAACTCTGCGGAATTTTTACCATAATGGTACGAATGTATTCATTGCGAATTCTATTAATTCCAGGCTCTTCTGGTCCTAAAACTGGCAATTGCAAATTTTGTTGCATCACTTGATACAACCACATCGATCCCTCTTTTAATTTATCAAAATCACGATGCTTTAACGTTAATTTTATCAAACGAAAATACGGTGGATATTTGTAAATCTGACGCTCATACAATTGCTCTTTGTACATGCCTTCATAATCATTATGCGTTACTTGTTGGATGATATTATGATTGATATTGTACGTTTGAATAATCACTTTTCCGCGTTTATCCGAACGACCAGCGCGTCCCGAAACTTGAGTCATCATTTGAAAACTACGTTCAAAGGCTCTAAAATCGGGATGATACAACATCGTATCGGCATTCATGATTCCCACTAAAGAAACGTTATCAAAATCCAATCCTTTGGCCAGCATTTGCGTTCCAACTAAAATATCAATCTCACGATTTTTAAAACTGTCGATTAATTTTTCAAAACTGTATTTGCCTCGCGTGGTATCTTGATCCATGCGCTTGATGTTTTTGGATGGAAATAACTCGGCCAATTCCAATTCGATTTGCTCGGTTCCGAAACCTTTGGTGGAAATATCAATACTCGAACAGGCGTGACAATTCGTGGGTTTTGCAATCGAATACCCACAATAATGACAACGCAATTGATTTTTGAATTTGTGATACGTCAAACTCACACTGCAACTGGTACATTGCGGAATATGACCACAGGTCATACATTCTAAAACAGGTGAAAATCCACGACGATTTTGAAATAAAATTACTTGTTCACCCAAAGTCAAGGCTTCCGTTATCGCTTCAATTAAAGTCAAACTGAAATGTCCTTTCATCCGTTTTTTAAAATAATTTTCTTTCAAATCGACTAAAGCAACTTCAGGTAAAGGCGTTTTTCCAAATCGCTCATTGATAGAAATCATTCCATATTTACCCGATTGGGCATTAAAATAGGTTTCAATACTTGGCGTTGCCGAACCTAATAATACTTTTGCTTTTTGCGATTGTGCAAGAACTATAGCTGCATCACGCGCATGGTATCGTGGCGCTGGATCTTGTTGCTTGAACGTTTGCTCGTGCTCTTCATCAATGATGATTAAACCCAAATTAGAAAAAGGTAAAAATAATGACGACCTTGCTCCTATGACTATTTTAGCTTTCTCCGAATTTTCTAAAACCTGATTCCAAACCTCAACACGCTCATTATTAGAATATTTAGAATGAAAAACCGCGACTTGATTTCCAAAATGCGCCGTCAAACGCGAAACCAATTGAGTTGTAAGTGCGATTTCTGGCAACAAATACAATACTTGTTTGCCTTGAGCGATATATTCTTCAATTAACTTGGTATAAATTTCTGTTTTACCTGAAGACGTCACGCCATGAAGCAACGAAACATCTATGGATTGAAAACTTTCTTTAATTTCTGTAAAAGCTTTTTGTTGTGCTTCACTTAAAACCAAATTAGTATCAATTTTATTTCCTTCAAAGTTAACTCTGTCTTCTTGAATGTAATATTCTTCAAAGATATTTTTATCGACTAATGCTTTGATAGTTGCGCTAGAAACTGGAGAAACTTCGGTTAATTGCTTTACCGATATTGGCTTTTTTTGCTGTGCATTGAGTTGAAAATAATGCAGTACCAATTCCTTTTGCTTGGCTCCTTTTAAAGAATCTAACAAAGCAATCAAACTTTCATCTGACGAATAATCTTCGTGCAAACGAATGTATCGAATTAACTTCGGTTTGTATTCATCGAGCAGTTCTTCTTGAAGCGAAAGCACATTTTTATTCAGTAATTTTTGAACTACCGGAAAAATATTCTTCTTATTCAGAATGGCCATAATATCTTGTACTTTCAACGAACTTTGGTGTTGCAACGCTTCATAAATTAGAAATTCATCGTCAGACAATTCGGTTTCTTCAACTACATTATCTTTCTTTTGTGAAATAATCGTTTCGCTTTCCAAAATAAAAGCCGACGGCATCGCACAACGAAAAACATCACCAATATTGCACATATAATACGATGCAATCCAGTTCCAATGCTGCAATTGAAATTCGTTAACAACTGGTTTTTCGTCTAAAATTTGATGGATTTCTTTGGCTTCGTATAAGGTTGGTGGATTTTGATGAACCGCTGCCACTAATGCTGTATAGATTTTACTTTTCCCAAACGGAACTGCCACACGCATGCCTGCTTTGATGTAATGATACTCGGCTTCCGAAACGCTGTACGTAAACGTTTTGGGCAAAGAAAGCGGTAAAATTACTTCTATAAAATGCATGTTTTTAAACTATTTGAAAAACTATAAAATCAAAAATTAATCGGTAACCCGATACCAATATTGAGTGCGACCAAAAAGTGAAATTCCGATATAACCTCTTACTTTCAGTTTGTTATCACCTTCAAGATTGATATAGCATTTGTACAATTTGCCATTTTTAGGATCTAAAATTTTTCCACCATTGTACTCTTCACCATCTTTGGTTAATCCTTTGAGAAAAATCAATCCCATAATCGGTTTGTCTTTATCGGAACCTTGACACAGAGTGCACTTTTTAAAGCGATGTTCTGGTTCTAAAATTCCAATGATTCTACCGTAAATTTTTCCGTCTTTTTCGTAAATTTCTACGATACCTTTTTCTTTTCCTGTTTCATCATCGATGGTTTTCCATTTTCCAAGAACAGATTGCGAAAAGCAGCAATTTGCAATCAAGATGAAAAGTACTATAAGATGTTTTTTATACTTCATAAGTGGAAACATTTTTATCGCTTTTATCTTGCTCTTGTTTTCTCAAACGATTAATTGTGGCATTCAATTCGAAGCCCAAAAGCAAAATCATGCTGTTAATCCAAATGAAAAACATCACAATTAATAAGGTACCAATAGAACCATACAACTCATTGTATTTTGAAAATCGCACGACCCAAATTCCGAAGAAATACGAGGTAATGATGGTTAAAATTGTTGTAAAAACAGAACCTATGGATATAAACGAGCGCTTTCGATCGTGTTTGGTTCCAAATTTGAAAAGAATGGATGTTGTGAATAAAATCATCATAATCACAAAAATATACCGCCCCATTTGAATGAGCGGAATATTATCAGACAATACATCTTGAATTTTGGTTTTCTGAATAAAAACCTCAAAAACCACAATCGCTGCCACAGTGATAATCAAGATAAACGAAAGCATAATGGATAAGGCTAAAGCCACAAAATATTGTCGGATGTACTTGCGTTTAATGGTAACATGACGTGAATTCTCAAATCCGCCTAGAATAGCATTTACGCCATTTGCCATCAGAAAAATTGCCATAAAAAAACCCGTGGAAAGCAATCCCGAATGACTGTTATGCAAAATATCATTGATGATTTTGGCTACTGCATCGAAGGTTGTGGGCGGCAAACTTTGATGCACAAAATCCAAAAAATCATCTTGAAAACCTTTTAAAGGAATATATGGAATCAAATTTAAAATGAACAAGGCAAACGGAAACAACGCCATAAAGAAACTAAAGGCAATAGCAGTAGCACGATAGGAAACCGCACCTTCCACTATTCCGATAATGTACAATTCCAGTAAATCGTATAGCGACAAACCGTGAAGCCAAGGCAATTTTATATTTTTACCCAGCAACACCAATTGTCGTACAACTGGAATTTTCAATAATTTATCTTCAATTTCTATTGACATGTATTTTAGATGGCTTTTAAACTCAAATCCATGTTATACACCGAATGGGTCAAGGCTCCTGAAGAAATATAATTGACGCCACATTCGGCATATTGACGAATCGTTTTTTCATTAATATTCCCTGATGATTCGGTCAAGCATTGAGTTCCAATTAGAGCTACAGCCGTTTTCGTATCTTCAAAATTAAAATTATCAATTAAGATTCTATACACACCTTCCGATTGCAGAATTTCTTTAATTTCATCCAGATTTCTGGCTTCCACAATGATTTTTAAATCTTTATGGTTAGCTTTCAAATAGTCTTTAGTTTTGGCAATGGCTTTGGTAATTCCACCAGCAAAATCAATGTGATTGTCTTTCAGCATCACCATATCGTACAAAGCAAAACGATGATTTTCACCACCACCAATTTTGACCGCCCATTTTTCACAAGCACGAAATCCTGGTGTGGTTTTTCGAGTATCTAAAATTTTGGTATTGGTACCTGCTAACAAATCGACATACTGCTTCGTTTTTGTGGCAATGGCACTCATACGTTGCATCGAATTGAGAACCAACCGTTCGGCTTTCAATATCGATTGCGAACTTCCGCTAACGTGAAAAACCACATCGCCATCAGCCACTGAAGCACCGTCTTCTATGAAGGTTTCGACTTTCATCTCGGCATCGACATAATTAAAAATCATTTTGGCAAATGCAACTCCGGCTATAATTCCGGTATCTTTCACCAACAGTTTGGCTTTGCCTTGTGCCTCGGTCGGGATACATGCCAAAGACGAATGATCGCCATCGCCAACGTCTTCTCTAATGGCATTTTTAATTATTAATTGAAGTTCGTTTTGAAATTGTGCTTCTGAAATCATAATCGTAATTTGAAAGGCTAAAATAATGAAAAATGTTGACTTGAAATAGGATATCAATCGAAACTAATTGAAGCACCATTTGCTACTCTATTTTTTAATAAATTTGCACTAATAACCAATACTTTAGTATTATGAAATCGCGTAAAAAACTACTTCTTTTAGGCTTTATGTTCATTTTAATTACTGGTAATTTCGGAAGAATTATTGGTAAACACGATGTTAAGCCAATTGTGTTTTTATCTATTTTTGCATTCGGAGCCATTTCGGCTCTATTCATTTGTGAAGCCATAGCGACCTATAAAAACCGATAAATCATTTATGAACATAAAACTTCTTGCCATTGGCAAAACCGATAATAAATCGTTACAAACATTGATTGATGAGTATACCAAACGCTTGTCGTTTTACATTAAATTTGATTTGGAAATCATTCCCGATATCAAAAATGTAAAAAATTTATCAGAAGCCCAACAAAAAGAAAAAGAAGGCGAACTCATTATATCGAAACTTTCTGCAACCGACCAATTGATTTTATTGGATGAAAACGGCAGTACCTTTTCGAGCGTAGGATTTTCAGACTATTTGCAGAAGAAAATGAATGCTGGCATTAAAACAGTAGTCTTTGTAATTGGTGGTCCTTATGGCTTTAGCGAAGAAGTATATAAAAAAGCACAAGGTAAAATTTCGCTTTCAGCCATGACATTTTCGCATCAAATGGTGCGACTTTTCGTGATTGAACAATTGTATCGTGGGTTTACCATTTTGAAAAATGAGCCGTATCATCATCAGTAAAACAATATTACCTACATTTTATTGAAGACATATTCTTCATTAGATAACAACTTATCCGTATCTTTAATAAGATCAAGAAGATCAATTTTATATTGAATATACTTTTGATATGAGTAATTCTTTTCAAAAATCAATGTAATCTCCTTGTCTTTAGAATCTTTTATTTTTGTAATGTAATCTGCAAGTTGTTTCTTTGTAAGTGTCTTAGAATTAAATATTAGCGTTCCATTTCCAAAACATGCGACTTCCTTTTTACCAAAAATAATTCCTAACCTAAAAATTTTTGGTAAATTAAGATGGTATTTCACTTTCGTAAATGGCAAAAAAGCCATCGCTTTTTTTACATCATTAGCATACGAAAAATAGTTTTCAGCGGCTTCGTTTTTGTGCATGCTACCGTCTTTTTTGGCTTGTAGTTTTATCAATTCAGGAACTACTAATCGCAGTGGCAATCGCTTGTCGATATTGAAAATCCAGTTGGTAGAAACGATAGAGTTTTTACGATTTACATCGGCAATGGTATCTTTTCCTTCTGTTTTAAAAAAAATATAAATCGGCGAATGTTCTTGCACGTCGGCAACTATGGTTTTGTTGGCTTTGGGAAGTTCGATTTCTTTTTTTCCTTCACAAGAAAACAAAGCTAAAACAATTGCAAATGCTAGGTATTTTTTCATTTTAATGATTTAATTGTTGGACTAACTTGATACATTCAACCGCTTCTTTCACATCGTGAACACGTAAAATTTTAGTACCTTTTAATAAAGATATTGTGTTCAATGAAGTGGTTCCGTTTAAGGCAAATTCGGCTGTGGTTTCTAGTGTTTTATAAATCATCGATTTTCTAGAAACACCAGCAAGAATGGGTAATTCCAACATTTGAAACAATTCTAATTTGTTTAAAACCTCGAAATTTTGCTCCACTGTTTTCGCAAATCCAAATCCGGGATCAATGATGATGTCATTCATTCCGAAACTTCTGGCTTTAGCAATTCTTTCCGAAAAATAAAAAATCATTTCTTTTACTATATTTTCGTATTGCGCTAATGATTGCATGGTTTGCGGCGTCCCTTTCATGTGCATCATGATGTATGGCACGTGCAGTTTAGCAACCGTTTCTAACATTGTATCATCTAGATTTCCTGCCGAAATATCATTGACGATTGCAGCACCATGTTCGATGCTTTCTTGAGCTACTTTACTTCTAAAAGTGTCTATAGAAATCAGCGTTTCTGGAAATTCACGAAGCACTTTTTGAACCACAGGAAGTATGCGTTGCAATTCTTCTTCTTCCGAAACAAATTCGGCACTCGGTTTACTCGAATACCCCCCAATATCAATAAAAGTTGCGCCTTCGGTAAGCATTTTTTCAACTTGCGTTAAAACAGCTTTATCGTCAGAATGTTGTCCACCATCAAAAAAAGAATTGGGCGTAACATTGAGTATTCCCATTACTTTTGGCGAAGATAAATCGATAAGATTTCCTTTGCAGTTGATTGTCATTTCTTTAAAATCTTTATTCTTTTCTCTATTATCTTTGTTCTTATTTTTTTACTTTTGAGCAAATTTCAAACAAAGATACCATTAATGAAGAATACTTCACAAGAATACAACAAAGTAATTGGCATTTGCCGTGATTTATTTAGTAAAAAAATGACCGATTACGGTAGTGCTTGGCGTATTTTACGATTGCCATCACTTACCGATCAAATTTTCATCAAAGCACAACGCATTCGCAGTTTGCAAGAAAACGAAGTTCGAAAAGTAGACGAAGACGAAACCGGCGAATTCATCGGAATCATCAATTATTGCATTATGGCATTGATTCAATTGGAATTGGGTGTGGTCGATCAACCCGATTTGAATACTGAAGCTGCGGTGAAATTATACGATGAAAAAGTAGCGTTAACCAAACAATTAATGGAAGATAAAAACCACGATTATGGTGAAGCTTGGCGCGAAATGCGTGTCAGTTCGTTGACGGATTTGATTTTGCAAAAATTACTTCGAGTAAAACAAATTGAAGACAATAAAGGTAAAACCTTAGTTTCTGAAGGCATTGATGCCAATTATCAAGATATGATTAATTATTCGGTATTTGCTTTGATATTAATGAAATTCGGACAATAACAATTTGTTAACAACTCACTTAAATAAGCCTTTTTACATTTGTAAAAACAAATTTTATGGAAACTAAAAAAACATACCTAGCTTGGACGTTGCGAATTGTTGTTTCGGCGTTATTCATACTTTCAGCAGTAGCCAAGCTATCTAAAGGGCACTTGTTAGATTCACCTTATTTTGCCATATCCACTTTTGAAGTAAAGCAATTGTATCCTATGGGATTTTCAGAAGGATTTGCACCGTACTTTTCAAGAACCTTAATCGGGATTGAAATGGCGTTAGGATTGTTATTATTGCAAAAAAATTGGTTGCGCAAATTCATCATTCCGGTAACAACGCTTCTGCTTTTGGTTTTTATTGGACATCTAACGTATGTTACCTTTTTGAGTGGCGGAACTTCTGGAAATTGTGGTTGTTTTGGCGAATTGCTACCCATGACTCCCATTGAAGCAATTATCAAAAATGTGGTCGCTGTAGCGATGTTAGGCTATTTGTATTTTTTATTACCTAAAACCGCACCACAAGGCAATTTTTGGGTTTTGACCACCGTTTTATTTGCTACCATTTTATGGATTTTTATGTTGGCTCCTATTCAACCACCAGCTAGTAATTTTAGTGTTTCTCCCGTTATGGAAACCCCTCAAGATACTATTTCAGAAACTACTCCAGTTGAAGATACCGTTAAAACAGTTGGAGAAACGACACCCGTAAAAAAAGATTCTGTTGCCAAAGTTGCGGTTGAAAACACAAACGAACCGAAGAAAGTAAAATCGGGTAATGCCGTTTATTTTCCTAATATTGATAAAGGTAAAAAAATTCTATGCTATTTCGTTCCGGGTTGCGACCATTGTAGAGCTGCTGCTAAAGAACTTACTGAAATGAGAAAGAAAGATGCTAGTTTGCCTCCACTTTCAGTATTGTTTATGAATGAAGAAGCCGATTTGATTCCCGATTTCTTTAAAGAAGCTGGTGCGACTTATCCTTATAAAATCATTGAAATCATTCCGTTTTGGAATATTCTCGGTAAAAATAGAGATACACCTGGTGTGAAATATTTTTGGAATGGAAATGAAATAAAATATTACGACGGAATTAAAGACAACAAGTTTAATGGTGCCGATTTAGATATTTATTTACACAAATCGTACTCTGAATTAAAAAAATAATTTGTTCAATAGATTCAAAATACTAGTCAAAGAAAAGGCCAAAGCAATATATAATATATTCATTTGCATCCTTTTTATTAAAGTTGGAATTTATCTAATAAAGGTAAAAAGTCCTTTAAAAATAATGGATTTACCATTATATCCAACTATCGGAATTTTGGCAGTAGTGATAAATCTAATACTATTATTGAAATGGATTAGTCGTTTTCACAAACCAACAAATCATTAATTTACCTAACTTTGTAAAAAAGAATGCTATGAAAAAAACACTTTTATTATTTGCTATTGTCATGATTTCGGTATCGTGTAGCAATGCACAGACAACTTCTTTTTCTAAGAAAAGTCAAACTCAAAAATTAACCGATTTAGAAGGGAAAGAAGTTAAATTCAAAGAAGTTTTACAAAAATACAAAGGCAAAACCATTGTCATGGAAGTCTGGGCTTCGTGGTGTGGCGATTGTGTAGGTGCTATGCCTAAAGTAAAAGAATTGCAAGCTAATAATCCCGATGTAGTATATTTGTTTGTTTCGATGGACAAAACGTTTGACAAATGGAAAGCTGGAATTGCGAAACACGATTTGAAAGGCGAACACTATTGGGTAAATGATCCTGAAGGCATGAAAGGTGCTTTTGGAAAGTCGATAGATTTAGATTGGATTCCGAGATACATCATCATCAATCAAAAAGGTGAAATCGAATTGTATCGCGCCATTGAAACCGAATTTGACAAAATTAACACTACTTTAAAAACCCTAAAATAATGAGAACGAAAATTGTTGCCGGTAACTGGAAAATGAACAAAAACGCCGAAGAAACCGAAGATTTATTGAACGATTTAATTGCTAAATTACCTAACGATGTTGAAGCGCAAATTATTGTGGCACCAACGTTTGTAAATTTAGCTTCGGCAGCTGATCATGTTGAATTTACCAACATTACCATTGCGGCACAAAACATGCACCACGCAGAAAATGGCGCGTATACCGGAGAAATTTCGGCCGACATGCTGCAAAGTATCGGTGTGAACACTGTTATTTTAGGACATTCTGAAAGAAGAGCCTATTTTGGTGAAACGGATGCGCAACTAGCTTTTAAAGTTGATACCGCTTTAAAACACAACATGACGGTAATTTTTTGTTTTGGGGAAGAATTGAAAGACCGTCAAAACGGACAACATTTTAATGTAGTTGAAAACCAATTGCGTGATGGATTGTTTCACATCGGCAATGAAGCTTGGGAAAATATTATTTTGGCTTACGAACCTGTTTGGGCTATTGGAACTGGAGAAACAGCTTCGCCAGAACAAGCACAAGAAATGCATGAATTTATTAGAGAAACGGTTCGTACTCGATTTGGAAGTGATGTTGCCGAAGATGTGTCTATTCTTTATGGAGGCAGTGTAAAACCCGATAATGCTAAAGAAATTTTTGGCAAACCAGACGTTGATGGTGGCCTAATTGGTGGTGCTGCTTTGAAAGCCGATGACTTTGTAGGCATTGTAAACGGCATTAGATAATAACACTTTTATATATAATAATCCCCAATGGTTGATGCTGTTGGGGATTTTTTTTTGTACCATTAGTAACATTTCTAAAACATGGTCGTCTTACCATTAAACCAAACACAATTATATCTTGGAAACAATACTTTCTATTAAAAATCTGTACAAACGTTATGGTAAATTACAAGCCGTTAAAGACGTATCGTTAGAAATTCAAAAAGGCAATGTATATGGCATTTTAGGTCCGAATGGCAGTGGAAAATCAACTACTTTAGGAATTGTATTAAACGTTGTCAATAAAACATCCGGAGAATACCGTTGGTTTGGCGGTACTTTACAAACCCATGAAGCGCTGAAACGCGTTGGCGCTATCATCGAACGTCCCAATTTTTATCCGTACATGACGGCACAAGAAAATTTAGAATTGGTTTGTAAAATTAAAGGCATTAACTATTCTAAAGTGCAAGAAAAACTAGAAATTGTTGGATTAATAGAACGAAAAGACAGCAAATTCAATACGTTTTCATTAGGAATGAAGCAACGTTTAGCTATCGCTTCTGCCCTATTAAACGATCCTGAAATATTAATTTTAGACGAACCTACCAATGGTTTGGATCCACAAGGAATTCATCAAATTAGAGATATTATTAAATTAATTGCCAGTCAAGGTACCACTATTTTATTGGCTTCACACTTATTAGATGAAGTAGAAAAAGTATGTTCACACGTTTTAGTTTTGCGAAAAGGTGAAATTTTATATACTGGAACCGTAGAAGGTATGTCATCGGGCAATGGTTATATTGAACTTCAAACTACTGATAATGTTGCATTAATAGAAGCTTTGGAGCACTATCCAAATATTGAAAAAATAAAAGAAGAAGACGGTAAAGTGCTGTTGTATTCCAAATCTGAAATTGATCCATCGTTACTGAACAAATTTTTGGCAGACAAATCAATTTATTTGAACCATTTGGCCAAACGCAAAAACAGTCTTGAAGAACAATTTTTAGAATTAACCGGAAAATAATCGCAACCATGAAACGACTTCTTTCTATAGAACTACAAAAAATCTGGAAAAACAAAGCCAGCAGAGTTTTAACTATTACCTATTTCGGACTATTGAGTCTGATTGCATTAATTGCTTCCATCAAATTTGATATTGGTCCGTTTAAATTTCATTTGGCAGAAATGGGCATCTTTAATTTTCCATTCATTTGGCATTTTAATTCCTTTATTGCCATTTATGCTAAAGTGTTTTTTGCCATCATTATTGTTTCTATGATGTCTAACGAATACAGTTATGGTACCTTAAAACAAAATTTAATAGACGGCATGAGCAAAAAAGAGTTTATCGCTTCTAAATTTGTTACTGTCGTTGCTTTTTCAATAGTTTCGACCATTTTTGTTTTTATTACTTCTTTAGTTCTCGGATTAATCTTTTCATCTTATAATGAATTTGGCATCATCTTCTCACAAATGGAGTATTTGCTAGCTTATTTTGTTAATCTTGTGGGATTTTTCTCTTTCTGTTTATTGGTTGGAATCTTGATAAAACGCTCGGCATTTGCATTGGGATTTGTATTTTTATGGTTTCTTTTCGAATGTTTTTTAGTGTATTTCAAATACGGATTAATTCCTTCTGTTGCACGTTTTTTACCTTTAGAATCGATGTCGCAACTTCTAATAGAGCCTTTTACCAAATTGTCTGCCATCAAAAACATCAACTCCCAAATAGGAATCGTGAATATTAAAGATTATGATGTTCATTTTAGTACTATTTTGATTGTGTTAGCATGGACTGCAATATTTGTTTACTTATCACATTGGTTATTAAAAAGAAGAGATTTATAGTATCTTTGCCCCACTATGAAGTGGATTACGTTTTGGTTTCTTTTTAGTTTTGGTTTTCACATTAGTGCATTTGCGCAAAATATTACTGTAGACGACACCTATTCGGCACAACAATTGGTTCAAAATGTATTGGTTAACAGTCCGTGTGCCAATGTATCAAATTTCAGTATCAGTGGTGGTGCCTTTGCCACTGGCGAACACAGCTTCGGTTACTTTAACTCAGGAAGTAGTGGGTTTCCATTAACCGATGGAGTCGTGTTAAGTACCTGTAGAGCCAATTATACTCCAGGTCCAAATTCATTTGTTCTGAGTGACAGCGCTCCAAATTGGTTAGGGGATTCTGATTTGGCGCAAGCCTTAAACATTTCAAATATTTCTAATGCTACGGTTTTAGAATTTGATTTTGTCCCATTAACAAGTACCTTCAGCTTTGATTATTTATTTGCCTCAGAAGAATATCACGGTACGGCATCCTGCAACTATTCTGACGGATTTGCTTTCTTACTAAAAGTAGCTGGAAGTTCGAATCCGTATCAAAATTTAGCTCTAATTCCAAATACTTCAATTCCTGTTAAAGTAACAACCGTGCATCCTAATATTCCGGGCGGTTGTGGACCTCAAAATGAAGCCTATTTTGGAAGTTTTAATGGGACTAATTCGCCAACAAATTTTAATGGTCAAACGGTAGTTATGACTGCTCGAGGCAACGTAATTCCAGGAACAACCTACCACATTAAATTGGTTATTGCTGACGAAGCCAATCCACAATATGATTCAGCTATTTTTTTGGGTGGAAACAGTTTCAATATTGGTGTCGATCTTGGTCCCGACAAATTAATCGCTACTGGAAATCCAATTTGCCAAGGCGAAACTACCGTTTTGGACGGCACCATTTCTGGAACCAATACTTATCAATGGTTTAAAGACGGAATAGCGTTATTGGGAGAAACCAATCCAACGTATACGGTTTCAAGTGCTGGAACCTACAAAGTTGAAGTGACTTTAGGTGGTTCTGTATGTACAACTAACGGAGAAATTGTCATAGAATACAGTCCGTTACCAACACTAAACAATGCTACCCTAGTGCAATGTGACGATAACAACGATGGAATTTCAACCTTCGATTTAACCAAAGTATACAACATTATTACTGGTGGAAATACGCAATTAAGTGCGGTAACTTTTTATGAAAATCTTGCCGATGCACAAGCACAAACAAATCCAATAGCAAATCCAACTGCGTATCAAAATACTACTACTAATCAAGTAATAGCCTGGATTTCAAACGGATTTGGCTGTGGGAATTATGCTACTGTTACTTTAGTTATTTCCAACAATACCATCAGTAATCAAACCTATTCGAGTTGCGATTTAGTTGCACCACAAGATGGGTATACGTCTTTCAATTTAAACGCCATCACTCCACAAATTCTCTTGGGTTTACCATCGGGTTTAATTGTTGCATATTATGCTACAGCACAAGATGCTGTTTTACAAATTAATCCGTTGCCAAATAATTTTACAAATACGACTGCCAATCAACAAATTATTTACGCACGAGTGATAAACGGTTCCGATTGTTATGGTATTGTTCCCATCATACTACTAATTAATACGTTTAATCCAAATGGATTTTCGGATGAAACGCTTTATTTGTGCAGTGGAAATCCAATTACTTTGAGTGTCGCGCCTAACTTCTCCAGTTATTTGTGGTCCAATGGAGCTACCGCAAACACAATAGTTGCAACCTCTACTGGAACCTACTCTGTAACCGTTACCAACACCAATGGTTGTAGTATCACAAAAACATTTACAGTACTTGCCTCTGAAATAGCAATTTTAGAATCGATAATTGTAAATGATTTATCAAATGAAGCCAATACTATTCAAATCAACGTAAATGGTATAGGCACTTACGAATACGCTATAGATGGATTTAATTACCAAGATCAGAATACATTTTCGAATGTAATGCCAGGCCAATATACCGTTTTTGTGAAAGATAAAAATGGTTGTGGACTCCTTACTGCCAATACTATTGTATTAAATTATCCAAAATATTTCACTCCAAACAATGACGGAATTAATGATGCTTGGGAAATTAAAAATTTATCTTATTTTCCTAATTCACAAGTAACTATATTTGACCGTTTTGGAAAACTAATCTATCGTTTTAATGAAAATCAAAAAGGTTGGGATGGCACTCTAAATCAAGTCCAACTTCCTGCAACCGACTATTGGTTTGTAATTGAATTTGCTAGTGAAAGAAATGTTAAAGGACATTTTTCATTGAAAAGATAATTCAAAAATTGCTACTTTTAACAAATGAAAAATAAACTACTTCCTTTAATACTAACTATATTATTTTCAATGACTTGTGTTGCGCAATTCAGCAAAACGCATTACATACCACCTTTATCAAATTCTGATGCTCAAGAACCTCAAGGTCAATACCTATACATATCATGTCCGAGTGTAACCCCTATCAATTTTCAAATTCAGGAAATTGGCGGCGGTGTTATTAATGGAGTAGTTAGCCGAGACAATCCTTATGTTTATAATGTTGGAACTGGATTTGACACCCAATTATTAGTCTCAAGTAGTGATGTAAATACCGTTAAAAACAATAAGGGATACATTGTTCAAGCGCAAGATTTAATTTATGTAAATGTTCGATTGACTTCTACACCTCTAAATTATCAAGGTGGTGGATTAGTTTCTAAAGGAAGTGCTGCACTAGGAACCGTATTTAGAATTGGTGCATTTACCAATACTTCAGTTCCAGCAACCAACAACAATCACTACACCTTTGCTTCTATTTTAGCTACTGAAAACAATACGACTATTTCCTTTGGTGATATTAAAACTGGTGTCCAATTGATTAACAATGCTGCTGCAGGAAACACACCTTCCAACATTACCTTAAATGCCGGAGAAAGCTTTGTAATAGCTGTTGAAGGACCTAATAATGCCAATAGAGATGGGTTGATTGGTGCTTCGATAATTTCTGATAAACCAATTGCTGTGAATTGCGGATCATTTGCAGGAAGCAATGGAGATACCTCCAATTTAGATTTGGGAATGGATCAAATTGTTTCAGCAGAAAGAACCGGTATGGAATACATTTTCATAAAAGGCTCTGGTCTTGATGTAACCGAACGTCCATTGTTAGTGGCTAACGACAACAATACCGAAATTTATTTAAATGGAAGTACGACTCCATACGCTATTCTAAATTCTGGAGATTATCTTGCTTTGGGTGGTGCCGATTTCTCGGCAAATGGAAATTTATATGTTCAAAGTTCTAAAAATGTATTTGCTTATCAAGGAATTGGAGGCTCTAACAGTCAGGCGAATCAAAATATGCATTTTGTACCACCTTTAAGTTGTCAAACTCCAAAATCAATTAATAATATTCCTTTAATCAATGAAGTTGGAAATCTCAACAACTTTGCAGGAACTGTTTGTATTGTAACGAAAACCGGAGCTACGTTAAGTTTTATCATTAACGGAACTAATTATACTTTTGCAACATTACCCAATAATTTAACCGTTACGGGTCCATTAAGCGTTGTAGGAACACCTAACTATGTAACGTATACCATACAAGGTTTAACTGGTAATATCTCTGTTTTTTCTACAGAACAAGTGTATCTTTCGTATTACGGTTCGAGTGGTGCTGCGACTTATGGTGGATTTTATTCTGGTTTTACTTTCAAGCCCGAAATTGTGTTTCAGCCCGTAGTTGCTACACTTTCCAATTGTATTCCAAACATTATTTTAGATGTAAATACCATCAGTAATTTTGATGTATACCAGTGGTACTTTAATGGAAATCCGATTGCTGGAGCAACTTCAAATACCTACACTCCTACTCAACCAGGTTATTATAAAATAAAAGCATCATTAACCGCTTGTGGAATTGACTTTTTTTCAGATGAAATTCCTGTAAGTTCTTGTGCTACTGATACCGATAACGATGGTGTAAACGATAATATCGATTTAGATCTTGATAACGACGGACTAACTAATTGTACCGAATCCTATGGCGATCAAAATATTTCATTAGCCAATACGGCAGCTGGAACAGTAAGTGTGATTCCATCCTATTCTAATGCTTTCACTGGTGTTGTAACCACATCAATTATAGCCAGTACTACTCCTTTTACAGGAAACTCAAGTGGAAGTTTTGTGACTGATATTCCTGCTGGGAAAACCAATTGGGTCAAATATGCTATGTCATTTGCGCAACCTTTATCCTTAAAAATGGAATATGTTAGTACGGCAAATTCGACCGATTTAGTAGATTCCAATGGAGAATTTATCATTAACTCGCCAACCAATAAAACGATAACGGTTTTAAATCCGAACAATCAATTATTAATTGACACCAATTATGATGGAATTTATGAAACTGGAATCACACAATATTCTTCTTTTGAAATTCGATTTCGTTTAAACAGCACAACCCCATTAGCGGCTGGAACTGGTACGTTTAAATTTTTAACTAACAATTCAGACACTCTAATTTTCACCCATAAAAACCTATCTGATAATGTTCCAGACAGAGCAACTTTTAAAATATCAGCCACTTGTATTGCTAAAGATTCTGATTTAGATGGTGTTCCCGATCAAGTTGATTTTGATAGCGACAATGATGGGATTACAGATGCAATCGAAGTTCAAGGAATTAGTTTTACAGCACTAACCAACACCGACACCAATCAAGATGGAATTGACAATACTTTTGGAAATGGTATTACCGCTGTAGATTCTGATAATGATGGTGTCCCAGATTATTTAGATTTAGATTCTGATAATGACGGAATATACGATTTGAACGAATCCGGTTCGGGTGCACCAGATGCGAATTTAAATGGCGTTATAGATGGTAGTGGATTTGGTGCCAATGGATTATCCAATGCCTTAGAAACAAGTCCTGATAGTGGTATTTTAAATTATACCATCGCCAATACTGATGGTGACACAGCCAATAATTATCTGGATTTAGAAAGTGATGGTGATGGCTGTAATGATGTTATAGAAGCTGGCTTTGCCGATAGTAATAATGATGGATTATTGGGAACCAATGCGCCTCCAACAGTAAACCCAAAAGGAATTGTAACTAGCGGAACTGGATATTCAACTCCAAATAGCAATTACATAACAGCCGCTCCAATAACAATTTCTGCTCAACCAGCAAACACTTCAACTTGTGAATTGCAAAGTGCTACTTTTACACTAACTTCAAATGCGGTTAATAGTTACCAATGGCAGGTTTCTACCAACAATGGCGTTACTTGGGCAAACATAACTAATAATACAACCTATGCTGGAGCCACATCTATCACTTTAACGGTATCTAACGTTACTCCTTCTATGAGTGGCTACCAATACCGAGTGTTTCTAAACAAAAATGGAAACTCTTGTGGATTGTATTCAACAGCTGGAATTTTAACTACTTATGCACTTCCTGTGGTTACCAGTCCAATTACGTTAAAACAATGCGATAACGATACCGACGGAATTTCGAATTTTAATCTCACTGAAAAAAATAATTTCATTTCGACAAATTTTGCTACTGAAACCTTTACGTATTTCACTACTTTTACTGGAGCTGACACAAATGATATTTCTGTAAAAATAAATAATCCAACATCGTATACCAGCGGAAATGGTTCGGTTTGGACAAGGGTTGAGAATGCTAATGGCTGCTATCGAATAGCACAGATAAACTTAATTGTGACGGTTACCCAAATTAATTCGGCAACTTTTCACAGAAACTTTACACTTTGTGACGATAGTGTTGCTGGAATTTCGACCGATACCGACGGTACTTCTGTCTTTGATTTTAGCAGTGTTACGAATGATATTTTGACCATTCTTCCTATTCCAAGTTCAAATTACACTATTACCTATTACGCAAATCAGGCAGATGCATTATCCGAATTAAATCCCATAACAAATACCTCTAATTATCGAAATGTGACTCTCAATCAACAAGATATTTATGTACGTATTGACAGTAATTTAGACAATTCTTGTTTTGGATTAGGGCCCTTTATTACACTAACTGCTGAAGCATTGCCAGTAGCCAATCTGGTAAATGCCACAAATACTATAAGACATTGCGATGACGATCAAGATGGAAGTTATTTATTTGACAATACAACCCTTGAAGCAACCATTTTAAACGGACAAACTAATAAAACAATAACCTATTATGACAATCTTGGAAATCCGATAACGGTAGTTCCTTTTTTTAACGTCACCACTTCACAAACTATTACGGTTCGCGTAACCAATAATACTACTCAAGCCTCTAATGGTCCTTGTTATGATGAAGAAACTATTACTTTTATAGTTGATAAGTTGCCACAAATTTTCTCTACAGCTTCATTATCATTAACCGAATGTGATAACGAAACCGATCCTGCTTTACAAGACGGAATCTATCCGTTTAACGGCGCACTTATTGAATCTACTATTCTTGGCACACAAACGGGTATGGATATTACCTTCACTTTGCAAAATGGAACCGTTTTAAATCATTTACCAAATACGTTCAATTCGGCTACTCAAAATGTATTGGTTACTGTTACAAATCCTTTAAATACAAGTTGTCCTGTAACTGCAACGTTAAACTTTGTAGTAAATCCATTGCCCAATATCGATTTAAATCAAAATGGTTGGGCCAATGAGTTGGTTTGTACCAATCTCCCAACATTTACTGTTACCATTAATGCAGGTGTTTTAAGCGGAACGCCAACGAGTAGTTACACCTATCAATGGTATCTCAATGGTGCTATTATTCCGGGTGCTACCAGTTACTCTTTAACTGTAAATACCGGAGGAACCTATACTGTAGATGTCACTACGGCATCTGGATGTATGGAAACCCGAACGATAGAGGTCACCACTTCTGTAATAGCTACGATAGATGCAATAAATATTGTTGATTTAAGTGATATTAATACTGTTGAAGTTATTGTTTCTGGAAACGGCAATTATGTTTATAGTATTCAAGATCCTTATGGTCCTTATCAGACTTCAAATTTCTTTACCAACATTCCGATGGGAATCCATACTGTATATGTTAAAGATTTGAATGGTTGTGGCATCTCCGAACAAACTATTTCGGTATTGGGTGTCCCTCAATATTTCACTCCAAATGGAGATGGATTTAATGACACTTGGAACATAAAAGGCGTAAGCGACCAATTTCATGCGAATTCCATCATTAGAATTTACGATAGATTTGGAAAACTAATCAAGCAAATTTCACCTTTAGGGCAAGGTTGGGATGGTACCTACAATGGACAATTAGCACCTGCTGATGATTATTGGTATAACATCAATTTAGATGATGGCAGAACAGCAAAAGGACATTTTAGCTTGAAACGATAAATAACATTGAATCCAAATAAAAAACCATCTACTTTCATAGATGGTTTTTTATTATTGAGTTCGATTCGAATTAGATTTTGAATCGCTTTCTATCATTTTCATTCAAGTAAATTTTACGCAAACGTAACGATTTAGGCGTTACTTCTACATACTCGTCTTTTTGAATGTATTCCAACGCCTCTTCTAATGAAAATTTAATAGCCGGAATAATTCTAGCTTTATCATCAGCACCAGAAGAACGAACGTTAGATAATTTTTTAGTTTTTGTAACGTTCACAGTCATATCATCGCTACGTGTGTTTTCACCAATTACTTGACCTTCGTAAATATCTTCATTTGGATCAACAAAAAATCTTCCTCTGTCTTGCAATTTATCAATAGAGTAAGGAATAGCTTTTCCATTTTCCATAGAAATTAACGAACCGTTATTTCTTCCTGGAATTTCTCCTTTAAATGGTTCATAACCAATAAAACGATGTGCCATTATGGCTTCACCTGCTGTAGCTGTAAGCAATTGATTTCTCAAACCAATGATTCCTCGAGATGGAATATTGAATTTAACAATCATACGTTCTCCTTTACCTTCCATCGACAACATTTCACCTTTACGAACAGAAACGAATTCTACAGCTCTACCAGAAAGATTTTCAGGTAAATCAATAGTCAACTCTTCAATTGGCTCACATTTTACGCCATCCACTTCTTTAATAATAACTTGTGGCTGACCAATTTGCAATTCGTATCCTTCTCTTCTCATGGTTTCAATAAGAACCGATAAGTGAAGTACTCCACGACCAAAAACCATGAATTTATCAGCAGAATCGGTATCACCAACTCTAAGCGCTAAATTTTTCTCTAATTCTTTAGCCAAACGGTCTTTAATGTGACGTGAGGTAACAAATTTTCCTTCTTTACCAAAGAAAGGAGAATCGTTAATTGTGAACAACATACTCATGGTTGGCTCATCAATTGCAATGGTTTGCAACGCTTCTGGGTTTTCGAAATCAGCAATAGTATCACCAATTTCAAAACCTTCTACACCTACAATAGCACAAATATCTCCAGCAATTACTTCTTGCACTTTTTTACGGCCTAAACCTTCAAAAGTGTGTAATTCTTTAATTCTTGATTTGATAACTTTTCCATCTCTTTTTACCAAAGAAATTGGCATTCCTTCTTTTAAAATACCTCTTTCCAATCTACCAATGGCAATACGACCAGTGAATGAAGAGAAATCTAATGATGTAATTAACATTTGAGGCGTACCTTCAGAAACTTTTGGCGCAGGAACATTAGCCACGACCATATCTAAAAGTGGTTCGATATTGTCTGTTAAGTTTTCCCAGTGATCCGACATCCAGTTGTTTTTAGCAGAGCCATAAACTGTTGGAAAATCAAGTTGCCATTCTTCAGCACCTAATTCAAACATCAAGTCGAATACTTTTTCGTGCACTTCCTCAGGAGTACAGTTTTCTTTATCCACTTTATTGATAACCACACAAGGCTTCAACCCTAAATCGATTGCTTTTTGAAGCACAAAACGAGTTTGAGGCATTGGTCCTTCAAAAGCATCTACCAAAAGACAAACACCGTCTGCCATATTCAATACACGCTCCACTTCACCACCAAAATCGGCGTGACCAGGAGTGTCAATAATATTAATTTTAGTTCCTTTGTAAACAACTGATACGTTTTTAGAAGTAATAGTAATACCTCTTTCACGTTCTAAATCGTTGTTATCAAGAATTAAATCACCAGTATTTTCGTTTTCGCGAAAAAGTTGGCAATGGTACATGATTTTGTCAACTAAAGTAGTTTTACCGTGGTCAACGTGGGCAATAATCGCAATGTTTCTAATAGATTCCATCTCATTTTTTTAAGAGGTGCAAAGGTACACTTTATTTTGATAAAAAAAACCTAAGTGATAATACTTTACACTTTAATAACCTATATGAGACAGAACATGTAAAAATTCATTATTTTTCTTCCAAAAAAGACTCTATTACTATTTTTTTTTTATTTTTGAGTAATGAAAAATAAATTTTACAATATAATCATTGCTTATTTTATCATCTCTCTTTTATTGGCTTTAACAAGCCACTATTATATTGTAAATAATGTTGCCTCAGAAGACTATAGTCTATACTATTTTTCATTGCTATTATTTTTTGTTTTAATATCTCCTATTTTCATAATCTATATCCTAAATCTTAACAATAAGAAAAATAAAGATAGTTTAGAAAGTTTAGAAAAAACAAACGACGAACTATACAAATCTAATGAGAGGTATGATATAGTAGCCAAAGCAACGAGTGATACCATTTGGGATTGGGACATTAAAACGGGTGGTTTTATATGGAATAAAGGAATTCAAGGAGTTTTTGGTTATAAAAAAGAAGAAATCGGAACTGATTTACAGTGGTGGTTTGAAAAAATTCATCCCGAAGACAGCCTCAAGATGTCGGTAAAACTATATTCATTTATTGAACAAAAAACCGAAAAATGGCAAGATTATTACCGCTTTATGTGTGCTGATGGATCGTATCGCTACGTTTTTGACCGAGGTTTTTTGGTTATGGATGAAAACAGAAATGTGATTCGTATGATTGGAGCCATTCAAGACATTACCAAACAGAAAGAAGAAGAACAACGATTAAAATTATTAGAAACTGTAATTACACAAACTAAAGATAGTGTTATCATCACTGAATCTACCGATGTAGAAAATGAGATGCCAAAAATAGTGTTTGTCAACCCAGCTTTTACTAAGATGACTGGATACAAACCTAAAGAGGTTATTGGAAAATCTGCTTTGGTATTTATGAATAAATTCAGTGTCAGAAAAGAAATAAAAAAACTTGCTGAAGCCCTTAAAAAGAAGGAAGAATTTATTTTTGAAGCTCTAAATAAACGAAAAAATAAAGAAGAATATTGGGCCAATATATCGATGATACCCATCACCAATAAGGAAAATCATCATTCGCATTGGATTTCCATCCAAAGAGATATTTCTGTAGAAAAAGAACGCGAAACAGAACGCGAACATTTAATTAGCGAATTGACTCAAAACAATAAAGATTTAAAACAGTTCTCATACATCACCTCTCACAATCTAAGAGCACCGTTATCAAATTTAACAGGCCTACTAAATTTAGTAGAAGATATTCCTATTGAGAACGAAGAATTAAATGAAATTATAAAAGGATTTTCTAAATCTACAGCACAATTAAACGAAACAATTAACGACCTTGTTAATGTAATTATCATAAAAGATAGTCCTTCAATACAAAAAGAAGATATTGTCATTAGAGATGTTTTTGAAAATGTTTTCAATCAATTGAGTTTTTTAATCAGTCTCAAAAAGCCGATTATAAAAATGGATTTACACGAAACACAAGTTATCAATCTTAACAAGGCCTACATTGAAAGTATTTTATTAAATTTGATGACGAATTCACTACGCTATCTAGAACCAAAAAGACAATTAAAAATTTGGATTAGCTCCAAAAAAACAGCTACTGAAACCCAATTGACCTTTAAAGATAATGGAATTGGAATTGACTTAGTTCGTAATGGCGATAAAATTTTTGGCTTGTACCAACGCTTTCACGACTATCCAGACAGTAAAGGATTAGGGTTATATTTAGTGAAGTCACAAGTGGAATCAATGGGAGGAAAAATTAATGTAGAAAGTCAGGTTGGTGTTGGTACGACTTTCACTATTACATTTAAAAACAATTAATGATGTACAATAAAATTTTATTTGTAGATGACGATCCTATTACTCTCATGTTATGTAAGAAAGTGATAGAGAGAGCTGAGTTTTCCAAAGAGATTGTAACTGCCAATAATGGAGAAGATGCCATCAAGTATTTTGATAATCTAAAATCTAAAATTAATTCAGACGACACGCTTACACTTCCTGAGTTAATGTTTTTAGACTTAAACATGCCCGTAATGGGTGGCTGGGAATTTCTGGATATTTTTTCAAAAGAAAATTATCACATGGTGTTCCCTAACTTAAAAGTAATTGTTCTTTCCTCTACGATAGACCCAAAAGATATTGAAAAATCGAAATCTTATAGTATGGTAATCGATTTTCTTTCTAAACCTATTACTAAAGAAATTTTGAAATCAATAATGAAGACATAAAAAAAGCTCCCGAAATCGGAAGCTTTTTTTTATTTATTAAAACAATTTACGAAATTATAATTTCGCAACGTGCTTAGTTAATTTAGATTTTAAATTAGAAGCCTTATTATCATGTATAATGTTTTTCTTAGCTAGTCTATCAATCATCGAGATTACTCCAGACAATTTTGATGCTGCATCTGATTTATCAGTAGCTAATCTTAATGCTTTTATCGCATTACGAGTAGTTTTGTGCTGATATCTGTTTAACACTCTCTTCTTTTCGTTACTTCTAATTCTTTTTAAAGCTGACTTATGATTTGCCATTTTGTTTTTTTTTAATTGTTATAAACTCCTAGTTAAAAAAGAAAAACCTCCCACAATTACTATAAATCACTTTGGTTTTAACTAATAAAACAATAATCGAGACACCAATTATTATTTTATAAAACTTATTTACAACTAATTCTTTTTTGTAGCCCGTAGGGGAATCGAACCCCTCTTACCAGGATGAAAACCTGGCGTCCT